>LBCX01000354.1 GCA_001657575.1 Bacteroidales bacterium Barb4 | reverse complement strand
CATTGCATTGAGGTTGAGACATGTTACAGGCAGCTCCATGATATTCCTGCAGGGGATTATTCTTTAAATACGAAAGAACAAATAACAGCTTGTCTTCAATCGGGGGGATTTTACCTGTTTTACGGTTATAAGTTATTCGTTCTCTGATTTTACCGGTCAGAGTAAAATGTGAATGATATTCTTCCCAATGGTACTTGAATGCTGGTAAAAACGCCTCAAATTCTGTAACATCGAATCCTGTGAGAGACAACAGTTGTGTCGGGTTTTTTCGAATCCTGTCGTATTTCATGATTGCTTTTCATTTTAGCATATCACAAATGTATATAAAAGAACGCTTTATTCAACTAATTTATATAAACTCTATTATTTAATTTTAAAAACAACAGGTTTAATGAATATTCAATTATTCGTTCAGACTTGCTGTAACATTTACTTTTTTTCTTAAATATCGTCGGGTAATGCCTGATTCTGCTATTATATTCCTCAACTGTAAAAGTTTCAGATTTTGTTTGCAAATGCTTTTCTCCAGGGATAAATTTGTTATAACTTTTCCAATAGTCAGAACAGCAGCAAGAAACGTCCGGGTTTTCTATTGACCACCAAAGCCTGATACTCGTCTCTGTGAATCGGTCTCCACAGGCAAAAGAGACAAACTGTTTTCCAAGTCTGTCAACAACAATCCGGATCCGCCTGCAGTTTTTCTATAATCGGCATAAGTATGTATCTCATCCGGTTTCACGAATGCGATAGGTTCTTCTTTTTGAGGAAGGCTTACTTTTTCTCCTCATTCCCTTACCTGTTTATAAACAGTTCTGCAGCTGATATTCAGCATACGCCCGACGGCACGAAATCCAACTCCTTCCAAATACATTTCCGGTGCCGTCCGGCGTACTTTGGCGTCTTTGACATCCGATTTCTTTTCTACCGTATAATGATACTTGCAGTCTTTACAAAAATGACGTTGGTGTCTGTTGACTGTCCCGTCTTTACTATGATTTACACTTCCGCATCTTGGACAATCCATGGCTTTTTTCAGCAAGATATATGAACTATGTTAAATTAACAAGGCCAATATTTGTTTTATGGTCTTGACGGGAATAATCCGTTTTTTAATCAGGCTTGTCCTGCTATTTCCGGAGAGTATTTCATAATTGTGCCTAAAAAGAACCCGCGAACCTGCGGGTTACAAAAGGGTTTCTGTCCAAAAGATATGGAGGCGTATGAAGATTTAAAAGAATGGGGGAATTTTGGAGGAGGAAATTCTCAATCTGAAAAAACAACAAACAATCATGAACTACATTTTAATCGAAGAAACATTGCTTCACTCCCTGACAGAGCGGATATTGAACCGGATGACAGAGGTCAAATACCAATTTTCGGAAAAAGACTATTTGGATGAGCGGGAAAGAAGTCTGTGAGCTTCTGAATATCTCATAGGGAATGTTGAGTGCGTACAAGAAAAACAATATTCTGTTCTATTGCAGGATAAAAGAAACCTACTGGTATAAGCGGGCAAAGGTTTGCAAGCTGAAAGCGGGGTAATGTTGGGCAGTTGCCGCATCATAAATTCTGAAACGGGAGCGGTAAAGGATTTTGAGGGGAAAGCATCAAAATATGCAGACAGAGATGCCGTGATGATAAGAACATATATCAATTGTTAAAATTTAAAATTATGTATCTGTGTAACATCAGTAATTAGCCTTTTTGGTGTTCTCAAGTAAGGATGCATTATATTTTCAAAAATAACAGAAGAAAAAGAGAAAATACCATAAACATGGTATTGTCAGCATCTTTTTATTAGGTCTATCTTTGATAAAAAAATCAGATAACTAATGTTACGTAAAATTCTGTGGAAAGGAGAGAAAAGAGGCAATGGAAAAGTACTTTTCTGTAATAGGCAAGTAATAGGATCGTAATAGGCAGGCAATAGAAAGGTAACTTACAGAAGACAACTAATCAGGAGATGTATGGGAGGGATGTCGGAATTTGACAGGAATTTGACGAGAGGCGGCTGGAAAGCAACCGTTTTTTGTCAAATAATAAGGTATAGGGATTCTACGTAATATGAGTTACTGATGTTACGCAGAAGTCCTGAAAGGATGAAAGATTTCAGCCCTACATGAAGTGTAGCGGAATGTGGGGCTAAGACAAGTGTATATCAATAAAGGGTATTGTTAAATTAACATAGAATCATATCTTTGTCGGTTAATAAAAAAAGACAGCATCATGGATTGTCCAAAATGTAGGATTGTTCATAAAAGCAAAGACGGTGTAGTGTCCGGACGTCAGCGTTACTTGTGCAAGCAGTGCGGTTATCATTACACGGTAGTTCGTAAATCAGATGTAAAGTCAGCAGAGGTTCGTCGCATGGCATTGGAAATGTATCTTGAAGGTTTAGGATT
>LBCX01000353.1 GCA_001657575.1 Bacteroidales bacterium Barb4 | reverse complement strand
GAAAGGGCAAGAGATTTCAGCCCCACATGCAGCGCAGCGGAATGTGGGGTTAAGAACGATCGGATATGGTTATGTTTCATTGTAAATACCGTTTGTATTTGTATTGTTCTTTCAGAACTCTTCTGACGGAACCATCCCTCTAACCCCACATTCCGCTTCGCTGCATGTGGGGCTGAAATCTTTTGCCCCTTCGGGGCATCTACGTAACATGTGCCGCTTCCTTCCAACTCCCAACTCCCAACTTCTAACTCCCCCCTTCAATCATTCGTCCCCCCGACAGTCAGCTTGCTCACCAGTGCGGATGGCATACCGCAGGTGACGGGGCAGGACTGCCCGTCCTTGCCGCACGTCCATGTGCCGTTGTCCATCCGGTAATTGCTGCCAACCATCGTGATGTCGGCAAGCGCTTTGGGCCCGTTGCCGATAATGTTAATATCCTTGATGGGCTGTGTCAGCCGCCCGTTCTCAATAAGGTAGCCGTTCTTCACGAAAAAGGTGAAGTCGCCGGCACCGATTTGCACCTGCCCGTTAGTGAAGTTGGCGGCATAGATACCGCGCTTGACGGTTGAAATGATTTCCTCCTCCGTGCAGTTCCCCGCTTCCATGTAGGTGGAACGCATACGGGGAATGGGCGCATGGCGGAAGGACTGCCGGCGACCGTTGCCCGTCGAAGGGATGCCGTAGTGGGCGGCACTGATGCGGTCGTGCAGATAGCTCGTGAGGATGCCCTCGCGGATGATATAGGTCTTCTGCCCTTCCGTGCCCTCGTCGTCGATATTGACGGAGCCGCGATTGAAGGGAATCGTGCCGTCGTCCAATACATTGATATGGCTGTCGCATACCTTCCTGTTCAGCAGGTCGGAGAAGATGGACGTATTCTTGCGGTTGAAGTCCGCCTCAAACGCATGACCGATAGCCTCGTGCAGCAGAATGCCCGAACCTCCCGCCCCCATCACCACCGGCATTTCGCCCCCCTTGGGCTTGACGGCTTGGAAGAGGACGGCAGTCTTTTCAACAGCCTCTGCGGCTAAGGTATCAATCAGTTCGCCGGTAAGAAATTCAGTGCCCATGCGGTACGCGCGGGAAGCCGTCGAGTTCTCCGTCCGCCCCCCGTCCTGCATGATGCAGACAGCGGAAAGCGTCACCATAGGGCGGTAGTCATAATAAGTAACGCCCTCCGAATTGCAAAAAAGGATGTGCGATGTCGTATCGCCCAGAGAAGCCCTGACCTTGATAACGCGCCTGTCAAGGGCAAACAGGCGGTCGTTGAGCTGTTGCAGCCAAGGCATTTTCGCTTTCAGAGCCATCTCGTCCCAAGGCGTTCCCACGGTGTAGAAGTTGTCCGTGACAACCTTTTCGGTCAGTCCCGCCGGAGCCTTGCCTGCGGACAAGCCCGTAGCGATACGGGCAGCCGTGCGTGCCGCCTTCAGCATCTCCTCCAGCCTCACATTTTCCACATACGCATACCCCGTCCGGTCGCCCGCCAGCACGCGGACACCGACCCCGAAGTCAATCCCCGAAAAAGCCTGATTCACCTCCCCGTCCTGCAAGCCGGTGCTGTTCCTGAACGAATGTTCAAAGAACAGATCCGCATAATCCCCGCCCTTTCCGAGGGCAGCGGCAAGCACCTTCTTCAAATCCCCTTCGCTTGTTCCGAAATGGTTCATGGCATACGCTACCCCCGCCATACTTCCCGTTTTAATAAGGTCACATCTGTTATATTCCATCCTGTCTTGCCTGTCGTTTCATTCCCGCCCTGTTTACAGGCGCGGGCAATAATGGGCGGCAAATATAAACAATCGCGATATATCCGCTGTACAATCAGCGTAATCAGCACCAAAATCGTTTTCGTGCCCTAACTCCCCAGCCTTCGTGCAGGAAATTATATTTATATACTTTCCCCTCTAAAAAAATGCCGCCCGTGCTTGCAGGAATTGATTAGAGACTGCACCTTTGCCGCCGTTCAAACCGATTTTTGGGCAAAAGGCACCATAGTTCCCGTAGAACTATGGTGCCGATGCCCTGAAAGGGCAGAAGATTTCAGCCCCACATGCAGCGTAGCGGAATGTGGGGTCAATGTGGGGCAAATGCCCTGAAAGGGCAAAAGATTTCAGCCCCACATGAAGCGCAGTGGAATGTGGGGTCAATGCGGGATTAATGTGAGAAATGTAGGGGAATGCAATACGGAGCAAATGCCCTGAAAGGGCAAAAGATTTCAGCCCCACATGGAGCGCAGCGGAATGTGGGGTATAGACGGGTACATACAAACAAAGCCCTGAAAGGGCGATACAAATACAGGTAATGGTTTACAATGCAATATATTATTCGGTCATCCTTTCAGGATTTCATTGGGTCGCCCGTTCCATTAACCCCACATTCCGCTACGCTGCATGTGGGGCTGAAATTTCTTGCCCTTTCAG
>LBCX01000075.1 GCA_001657575.1 Bacteroidales bacterium Barb4 | reverse complement strand
ATCTTTACGTTGTAAGGCGTGCCGTTTACTTCAATTTCCGCCGTATCTTCTACAACCGAATTGATGTGCACTTTATATACATTGCCGTTGATTGTATATTTAAAACTTTTCATTCTTATGATTTATTATTAAATGTTATTTTCTGGGGGTTTCGCGTAAAGTGTAAATTTTGGAACTCCACGGTGAATAGTTGCGTTTGACCTTTTCGATGGTGAGGACGGTGTGTTCAATGTCATGCTTGTCTTCATCCAGTTCGTAGAGGGAGACTGCAATAGCCGCCAACACTTCACCAGAGATTTCCCCGCTTGCCGGCACGGCTTCCGCCACAGTTCCGACAATGGCTTTGCTTGCCCTGCGATGGCTGGCAGATACAGAGATCTTGCCTGTCCCTTTGAAGACAAAATACAACAGAATAAGTCCGATGAATACAACAGCCATAGACGTGAGGGTCATGCCTACACCCCAAGTGTCGTTAGCCTTGAAGTTCTCAATCTTGTAGTTCTTGTCCAGCGTCAGGTTGTTCGTGCTCGGCGTAACCTTTTTCAGTTGCGCCCATTCATTTTTTCCGTCAACGGGACGACCGTAACTGATGTCCGCCAATTGACCGGTCGGCACGGTTATCTCATCCACCAGCGTCCGCCCATCGGCATCATAGAATGCGATGTAATTGTCTTTCGACGGGTCTAAGGTGAAATTCACATGGAAAGTACCTCGGTCGGCGATGCCGTCTGCCCAGAACAATACGTGCTGGTTGGGACTGATTTTTGTCTGTACGTCTCCCTTGGGAATGGGATACTTCTTGGGATTGTTCCTGTCGTCGGTCAGATAGCAACCGGCAACATTCACCGTTCCGGCGGAAGTGTTGTACAACTCAATCCAGGCATTTTTCTTTCCGTAGTCGTCCTGATAATTATCTTCATTGACGACCAGCACTTCGTTTATCCGCATGGAAGATACACTCTGCGCCTGCGCCCCGACGGAGACGAGCAGGGCGAACAGCAGTGCTGCCCCTATTTTCTTTCTTACCATATTTATTAAATGTTTTAAGAATTAAAGAGGCAGGTTGTCGTGTTTCTTGGCAGGATTGGTCAGTTTCTTGGTCTGCAACTGTTGCAGGGCGCGGATGACGCGGAAACGGGTGTTGCGCGGTTCGATAACATCGTCGATGTAGCCGTATTGGGCAGCGTTGTACGGGTTGGCAAAGGCTTTCTTGTATTCGGCTTCCTTTTCGGCAGTCACCTTGGCAGGGTCTTCTGCTGCGGCAACTTCTTTGGCAAAGATGACTTCCACAGCACCGCTCGGACCCATTACGGCAATTTCAGCCGTCGGCCATGCGTAGTTCATATCGCCGCGAAGGTGTTTGGAACTCATTACACAGTAGGCACCGCCGTAGGACTTGCGAAGTGTAACGGTTACCTTCGGAACGGTCGCTTCGCCGTAGGCGTAAAGCAGTTTGGCTCCGTGAAGGATGACACCGTTGTATTCCTGTCCCGTTCCCGGAAGGAATCCCGGCACGTCCACCAGCGTCACCAACGGAATATTGAAGGCATCGCAAAAACGAACGAAACGCCCTGCCTTGCGGGAAGCGTTGCTGTCCAGACAGCCTGCCATAACCTTCGGCTGGTTGGCTACGATGCCCACCGCCTGTCCGTTGAAACGGGCGAAACCTACGATAATATTCTTTGCATAGTCGGCGTGTATTTCCAAAAACTCGCCATTGTCGATAATCGTACTGATTACCTCGTACATATCATACGCCTTGTTCGGATTGTCCGGAATAATTTCATTCAGCACATCGTCCAAGCGGTCAATCGGGTCGTTACAGTCGGCAAGCGGCGTTTCTTCCAGATTGTTTTGCGGGAGGAAGCTGATCAGCTTGCGTATCAGTTGCAAACCTTCTTCTTCCGTATCAACGGCAAAGTGGGCAACGCCCGATTTGGTAGTATGCACGCTGGCACCGCCCAGTTCTTCCTGCGTAACGTCTTCGCCGGTAACTGTCTTCACCACCTTCGGGCCGGTCAGGAACATATAGCTCGTGCCGCGGGTCATGATATTGAAGTCGGTCAAAGCCGGAGAGTACACTGCACCGCCGGCACAAGGACCGAAAATACCCGAAATCTGTGGAACAACCCCCGACGACAATATATTGCGCTGGAATATCTCGGCATACCCTGCCAATGCGTTCACACCTTCCTGAATACGTGCACCGCCGGAATCATTCAAACCGATAACCGGAGCACCCATCTTCATTGCCTGATCCATCACCTTGCAAATCTTCAACGCCAATGTTTCGGACAGTGCGCCACCGAACACGGTAAAGTCTTGCGCATAAACATATATCAGACGACCGTCAATCGTACCGTAGCCGGTCACAATCCCGTCACCAAGGAACTTTGTCTTTTCAATACCGAAATTCGTACTCCGGTGTTGTACAAACGTGTCAAATTCTTCAAAACTGCCCTCGTCAAGCAACATGGCGATACGTTCGCGTGCCGTGTACTTGCCCTTTTTGTGTTGAGCCTCAATTCTCTTCTCTCCACCTCCTAAATGAGCCTTTTCGCGAAGTGCGATAAGCTCTTTCACTTTTTCAAGCTGGTTACTCATTATTATATGTATGAATTTGTTGTTAATATTCTTTTCTGACTGCTTATTTCCCCGACATACACAATTCGGTCAATACGCTGCATGTTGATTTCGGGTGAAGGAAAGCGATATTCAGACCTTCGGCACCATTGCGCGGAGCCTTGTCAATCAATTGAACTCCCTTGGAAGCGGCTTCGTCCAAAGCGGACTGAACGCAAGGCACGGCAAAAGCGAGATGGTGAATGCCTTCGCCCTTCTTTTCGATGAATTTGGCAATGGTACTGTCTTCGCTTGTCGGCTCGAGCAGTTCGATTTTAGTCTGCCCCACTTTGAAGAACGCCGTCTTCACCTTTTGATCTTCCACAACTTCAATGTTGTAGCACTTCAAACCCAAAACACCTTCGTAATAAGGCAGGCTTGCTTCGATACTTTTCACTGCAATACCCAGATGTTCAATATGTGTCAGTTCCATATCAGATATAAATTAGAGGATTAAATAATTTTCACAATGGCGGCAAAGGTAAAGTCTTTTTTTAGGAATGAAGAAGTATTTCTTTTATTTCAGGGCGGAGGCATAAAAAAATCAGCAGCTGAATGTAGCAGCCGTCGGGGCAGCTATTTGGGGTTACTGTAAGCTGTTGCGTTGATCATACAACTTGTTCAAAAACTGTTACTTTTCGGTATGTTACTCATTTAATATTGTTCTGATTTCTGAGCAAACTATTGTAAACAGTGCCTAAGTTTGCCGAAAAATTAGACGATGACCGAAACATTTGATTTATTCAGTATCAAAGAAGCCAGTGAGTGGGCTACTCAATATTTGGGAAAGCATGTAACTGCTGCAAATATAACCTATCTTGTAAACTACGGGAAAATAGCCAAAATAGGGGAAAACGGCTTGACATTAGTGTCCCGAACCGAACTTCTTCATTATTACAAATCTTATCACGGGAAAAGAGAAATTGACTGGAAAGAGAAACTTGGAGATGATCTCAATTGGGCGTTATCATTTGATTATCTGAAAGAATCGGATACGACTAAACATGTCCATCGTTTGCATCCTTATAAAGGTAAGTTCATTCCCCAATTAGTTGAATACTTCCTTGATTCACATACCGATAGTTTTAAAATTGAGAGTTACTTCCAAAAAGGGGATATTGTTTTAGATCCTTTCTGTGGCAGTGGTACAACACTTGTTCAAGCCGGCGAATCAGGTCTTCACGGGATAGGTATTGACGTTTCAGCATTCAATGCGCTGATTTCAAACTGCAAGGTATTAAACTATGACTTACAAGCCTTAAATGAAGAGATTGACCGAATTACAGCAGCACTTTCCACTTTCATTGTCGGCAGCCGTACCGTTGAGTTTGAGCAGGCACTGCTGGATGCTTTGAATACTTTTAATAACCAATATTTTCCTGTCCCCGAATTTAAACGTAAAGTACAACAAAAGCTAATCAACGGAGAGGAATACGGACAGGCAAAAGCCAAAGAGTTTTTACCTGTATATTGGAAACTTGTCAATAAATACGGTATCGAATTACTTCAGCCAGACACTGCCTGTTTTTTAGGAAAATGGTATTCAAAGCATATCCGTAAGGAGATTGATTTTGTATTTGAAGAGATTAAGAAAACCAAGGATACGAATATAAAAAAGATATTAAGTATCATCCTGAGCAGAACCATGCGCTCATGCAGAGCCACAACCCATGCCGATTTGGCAACATTAAAAGAGCCTGTTACCACTACTTATTACTGCGCCAAGCACGGTAAGATATGCAAACCTTTATTCTCCATGCTGAAATGGTGGCAAACGTACAGCAAGGATGCGGTTAAGCGTTTACTGGAATTTTCCACACTGCGCTCAAATACGTTCCAATACTGCATCACCGGAGACAGCCGTACTGTAGATATATTCAATATTTTGCAGGCAAAGCATCCTTCTTTATACGGAATTGCAAACAAACAGAAAATAAGGGGCATATTCTCAAGCCCTCCGTATGTCGGACTTATAGACTACCACGAACAACATGCTTATTCTTACGACCTCTTCGGGTTTGAAAGAAAAGATGATTGGGAAATAGGTCCTCTTTACAAGGGACAAGGTAAGGCTGCCAAAGAGAACTATGCAGAAGGCATCTCCGATGTACTGATTAATTGCAAGCGGTATCTTGTGGATAATTACGATATATTCCTTGTTGCCAACGATAAATACGGATTATATCCGCAGATAGCTGAACGTGCAGGAATGCAAATCGCCAATCAATACAAACGCCCCGTATTGAACAGGACGGAAAAGGATAAAGGAGCTTATTCGGAAATTATATTTCATTTAAAAAAACAACATAAAGTGTAGCTTCTTACTATTTGCTATGGATAATTACAAATGGTAATTCATTTTTTTGAATGAGTAAGTATATAATATATATTTGCGCATTTAAATAATAATTGTAAATGAATAAATAATAAGTAAAAAGAGAATGGCAGTATATTGTATATCGTATGACTTGAAAAGTGACGAGTATAAAAATCTTATAGAGGCTATTAAAGCCTATGGACTTTGGTGGCATCAATCTGAGTCAACATGGTTTATTGAGACTACTCAAACAGCAAAGCAGATTTTAGAGAATTTGAAAGTTTTCTTGAAAAGTGGAGACAAACTAATTATAATACAAGTCAAGCAGCATTGGTGTGCATTAGGTCATACAGAAAAAGAATATGATTGGATGAAAAGTCGAAAATTTTAGTATATGGACTCACAAACACTGTTAAGTATTGTTTCGATTGCAGTTTCTACTATTTTATCTGTTGGTGCAATAGCTCTTTCTCTGTGGTTTTATAAAGAGAGTAATAATCAAAATAAGGAAACCTCTCTTTTACAAACAAACATTAAAAATGAGGTTGATAAACTTGATCAGCTTTACCGTATAACGTACAGTGATGCTTTTAGCGCACTTAAGACACAGTTAGAGGCCATGCAAAAGCATATTTTCACGTCTTCGGTGGGTGGCATTAGTATAGAGGAACCTGATAATTTGCGCTTTTCTGTTCTAGGCTGCATAACAGAAAGAAGGATTTTAACGATTGAAGAACTATGTAATCAAGTTCGGGGATTTGAGAGGACAAAAATAACAGAAATGGTTTCTAAATTTCATGAAGAAGGTCTTATTGCTTTTGATGGTAATAAAATTGAGTTTTCAAAATCTATAAATAAACAAGTCTCTGCAGGGCAAGAATGTAAAACATAATACGAACGATGAAAAGTGATCCTGTTTGTCCATGCTAAATTTTGCAACAAACTTATTAACTTTTAGAGGATCTGATGTAACTCCTACTTCGCTCGAAAAACTTGAGGGACATCTAAAAAACCAAAAACAGAAGTAAGAGATAGGGTGTTTCATGAAATTTTCTGTATTTGTTAAAAATGTATTCTTATGGGCGATATAACTACTAATAGTGAAAAAAATTATGCCTTTATTCCAACAACAAATAATAAGCATTGAGAATACGTTAAAGTCCGCACTCAGGCACAAATTTCAGAATTATAATCCGGAGCCTGCCATAATGCCTTTCCATACAAGACTGTTAGGTAAGGACAGACTGGCGTTATATTCATTTATCCATTCCTTAAACACCAACTTTGGGACAAGTATTTTTGAACCTGTAGCCGTAGCTTTAGCTTCATCAATGTTTGCATCTGCCCAATCACAACAGGTTGCAGGTACTCAAATATCATCAGAGGCTCATAAAGCCATTCAGCATATAATGGATGATTTGACAACTGCAATTGCCACGCCTGATAAACACAGGGAAATTGAGATTATCAGATCTGTATGCCGGACAGGTGAAATGCGTACCGTCAAACCGACGAAAGTGGATGTCAAATTAATTGACAATGCAGGAATAATCTATTTGATTGACATAAAGACGGCAAAACCTAACGCCGGTAGTTTCAAAGAGTTTAAGCGTACCCTTTTAGAATGGGTGGCTGCAACATTGGCAACAAATCCGGATGCTAACGTTGAAACACTTATCGCTATACCCTATAATCCGTATGAACCGCAACCGTACAACAGATGGACAATGAGAGGAATGATAGACCTTGATAAGGAATTGAAAGTAGCCGCCGAGTTTTGGGACTTCTTGGGAGGTGAAGGTACTTACAATGATCTTTTGGATTGCTTTGAACGTGTCGGTATTGAGTTAAGACCTGAAATAGATCAATATTTCAGCAGATTTAAAGGGTGATTAAAATAATATGCTGCAAAACGACCTCTCTATTGTAAGGAATTTTCCACGCTCCAATGATTTCTAATATTTTGAGCAGCAAATATTTGAATTTGAGAAATTAAAGGAACAAATTAAAAATATAAAATAAATAGATATGCCCACACTACAATTCAAAGGAAAGACATTTGTGCAAAACTATCATTTGGCGGTGAATCATCATCAATTGATACCGAAAAGGGAATTGAGTCTGACCGACAAAGTTTCTTTGCACGACAACCTTATTATACAAGGTGACAATCTTATTGCTTTAAAGGCATTGCTCTCTACTTATGCAGGGAGGGTGAAATGTATTTATATAGACCCGCCATATAACACCGGAAATGAAAAATGGGTGTATAACGACAATGTGAATAGCCCGATGATAAAAGAATGGTTGGGACAAGTTGTAGATAAGGAAGATATGACTCGCCATGATAAATGGCTATGTATGATGATGCCACGATTAAAATTGCTTTGGGAATTATTGAGTGAAGACGGGGCAATTTTTATTTCGTGCGATGATAATGAGCAGCATAGTTTGAGATGTATATTAGATGAAGTGTTTGGGGAAGATAACTTTGTAGCAAACATCCTGTGGCAGAAGAAATATGCTGCATCAAATGATACGACAGGCATTGCTGCAATGCATGATTTTGTTGTTGTATATCAAAAATCTGATGCTTTTAAACGCAATCTTTTCCCGAGAACTGATAAACAAGATAAACTTTACAAGTATGACGATGGAGATGGAAAAGGACTTTGGCGTTCTGATAATTTACTTGTAAAGACATTTTCTGAAAACAGTGTTTTCTCGATTGTAAATCCTAAGACCAACGAAGAATATAATCCACCTAAAGGGAGTAGTTGGCGAGGAAGTAAAGAAACTATTGAACGATGGCTAAACGAAAAACGAATATTCTTTGGAAAAGATGGAATGGGTGCGCCACAATTGAAAAGATATTTGAATGAGGTACAACAGGGAGTAGTTCCTACAACTTGGTGGACATATGAAGAAACCGGTCATAATGATGCTGCAAATAAAGAGTTAGCAGAAATACTTGGTAATAAAAAACTTTTTGACACCCCTAAACCATCGACACTAATAAAACTAATCCTACAACTTGCCACAAACAAAAACGATATTATCCTTGACAGTTTCGCCGGTTCAGGCACAACTGCCCATGCCGTGTTGGAACTCAACAAAGAAGATGGCGGAAACCGCAAATTCATTTTAGTGGAAATGGAAAATTATGCCAATACCATTACCGCCGAACGGGTTCGCCGAGTAATCAATGGTGTGCCAAGTGCCAAAAGTGAAGCATTGAAGCAAGGCACAGGCGGAACTTTCAGCTACTTTGAGTTGGGACCGACTATTGAAATGGAAAGTTTATTAAGAGGTAATAATTTGCCAAGCTATACCGAATTTGCCCGATACCTTTTCTATATTTCCACCGGCGAGGAATTTATCGAAAGTCCCGTCAACGAAGTAACAGGTTTTATCGGAGAAAGCAAAAGCTATGAAGTCTATCTTATTTACAAACCTGATATAGAATGGCTGAAAAGAAATGCACTCACGTTACAAGGTTGTCAATCATTGCCGAAATTTAAGGGGAAACAAAGATTGGTTTTTGCCCCCTGCAAATATGTGGATGATGAAACTTGCCGGGATTATCGAATTGATTTTTGCCAATTGCCTTACGAAATTTATAGAATGCAACAATGAAACTAAAACAATATCAGGAAAAGGTTATTGACACACTTAAAATTTATCTGGGTGCGTTGAATGAATTTAAAACCAAATATAAAAAGGTTTTTGATTTTGATGCGGATGTGGCAAAAGACTATAATTTCCCCAAACGGGCTTGGGTACAGGTTGCGGGTAAAGCCTATCATTCCAAAACGAACGGGCTTCAAGAGCCTTTACCCGATATTTATCTGAAAGTGCCTACCGGAGGAGGAAAAACCCTTTTGGCTTGCCACGCAATCGGTAATATTCAGAAAACATATCTCAACAAACAAACGGGATTGGTTTTGTGGATTGTTCCGTCCTCGCAAATTTATCGCCAAACCATTTCGGCACTTAAAAACAGAGCACATCCTTACCGGCAGGTTTTAGATATTTCGAGCGGAGGCAGAACATTGATTAAAGAAAAAACAGAACTGTTCAATCCTTTGGATGTGACAGAAAATTTAGTTGTTTTATTGTTGATGCTTCCTTCTGCCAATCGTCAAAATAAAGAAACGCTAAAGGTTTTTCGAGACCAAGGCGGTTTTACCGGTTTTTTCCCTCGTGAAGATAATTTTGAAGGGCATAAAAAGATAAAAGAACTTATTCCAAACTTGGATTGTTTTTCTTTGGAAAATGAAGTGTTCGGAATACAAATAAAAACGTCATTGGGCAATACGCTTAAAGTATTGCGCCCGCTTGTTGTCATAGATGAAGGGCATCGGGCATATGGAGAATTGGCAAGAAAAACGATTATAGATTTTAATCCGTCTTTTATTTTGGAGTTTTCGGCAACTCCACCGCCCGACAGTAATGAACTGGTGAAAATAACAGGGCGGGAATTGCATGAGGAAGAAATGATAAAACTGGATATTCATCTGACCAACAAAGCAAGTTTGGATTGGGAAAACACCTTATTGGCAAGCTATGAAAAACGAAATGAATTAGAACAGAAAACCAAAGAATACGAAGCCGATACAAATGAATATATCCGTCCGATTTGTTTGATACAAGTGGAACGAACGGGAAAAGACCAACGGGATACGCAATACATTCATGCAGAAGATGCCAAAGAGTATCTGATAAAAAAATGCAATGTTCCGGAAAGTCATATTGCCATAAAATCAAGTGAAAAAGATGATATTGAAGGGTTCGATTTATTTTCAAATGATTGCAACATACGTTATATCATTACCAAGCAAGCCTTGCAGGAAGGTTGGGATTGTTCGTTTGCCTACGTACTTACCATACTGACAAATCCGTCTTCTGCAACAGGAATAACTCAGTTAGTCGGGCGGATTTTAAGGCAACCTTTTGCTCACAAAACAAAAATAAAAGCATTGGATGAATGTTATGTTTTTACATTCCGCCAAAATGCAAAAACATTGGTAAGCAAAATAAAATCGGGATTGGAGGATGAAGGATTGGGCGATATTGCAGGAAGAATTGTAAGCGATGAAGCAGAAACAGATACAGGCGGTTTAAAGGAACGGGATACATACTATCGTCCGGGATTTAAAAAATATGAGGGGAAAATATATTTACCAAAATTCGTCATTCAGGAGAAGGAGAGTTGGAGAGATTTGAATTTTGATGTTGATATTTTGAGCAGAATTGATTGGGAAAATATCAATATAGACGAAATTAAAAATATTGCCTTGCAAAATAAACGGAGTAAAGAGCAGGAAATTATTTTAGGATTAAGTGAAGAAGAACAGGAAGTATTGAAAGAAACCGGCAGGGCAGAAAAAACAGGAACATTGGAAATAGATGAAGTTTTTCTGACAAGACAGATTTCAGAAATTATTCCCAACCCTTGGTATTGTTTCAATATAGGAGAAAGGGCATTAAAATTAGTGTCGGCTAACTATGACCAAAAAACCATAGCAACCAATTTCGTTTTTATTATTGAAGAACTGAAAAAGGTTTTGGACAGGGAGCGAAACCGATTGGCGGAACAGGTTTTCAAAAGAATGATTACGGATAAGAAACTTTTCTTTTTCCTTATTACAGATAAAGGCAGCTTTACTTTGCCGTCCAGAATAAAAGTGAGGAGTAATAAACAATTGGTTAGAAATGATAATACGCCAATTCAAAAATCACTGTTTGATTATGTTCCCGAAGAGAATATCAATAGTCTTGAAAAGTCGGTTGCCGTTTATCTTGATGAGCAGGAAAAACTGTTGTGGTGGTATCGCAATATGAGCCGGCAGGATTATCACATACAAGGTTGGAAACGTACTAAAATATATCCTGATTTTATTGCAACAGATAAAGACGAAAGCAAAAACGATTACGGCACAATATACATTTTAGAGACAAAAGGTATTCATCTGAAAAATGAGGATACAAAATATAAACAGGATGTATTTGCATTATGCAACGAACTTGGAGCAAAGAAAGCATGGAAAGAATTATTTGATGAATTTCCGGATAGCGGGTTTGAATTTCAAGTAATCTTTGAAGATGAATGGCAAAATAAATTAAACGGATTAATCATTTAACCGTTAAGCATCATGCTTGAAATAGAACGTAAATACAAGGTGAAAGGAGACTTCCGCAAGGGCGTTGTCCGCTCCAACCTGATGAAGCAGGGCTATCTGTCTTCCTGTCCGGAGCGGGCGGTGCGTATCCGCATTGCCGGCGGGAAGGGGTATCTGACCATTAAAGGGGCTTCGGACGAAAAGGGGATAAGCCGCTATGAGTTTGAGCAGGAGCTGTCCCTCGCCGATGCCGAAAATTTATACGCGCTCTGCGAACCCAGCAGCATCGAAAAGGAACGCCATTGGGTAACGTCCGGCAGTCATACGTGGGAAGTGGATGTTTTTCACGGGGCGAATGAAGGGCTTGTGCTGGCTGAGATAGAGCTGGAAGCCGAAGACGA
>LBCX01000352.1 GCA_001657575.1 Bacteroidales bacterium Barb4 | reverse complement strand
AGGTATATACCCTGACGGGACAGAGCGTATCCGGTACGCAGCTTGCCAAGGGTGTTTATATCGTGAAAGCCACCAAAGGTACCGATACGATCACGACGAAGATTATCGTGAAGTAAACAAGTCTCTTTGAATAAATAAATAATATAGTTGTGAGGGCGGGACGTCGTGAGACGTCCCGTTTTCTTTTTAGGTATCCTGAAAGGATACCGGATTTCAGCCCGACGTAAAGCGAAGCGGCACGTCGGGGAGCGGAATGTGGGGTTTAGGAAAAGAGCAACTCGATGAAATCCTGAAGGGATGACAGAATTTGTATCGTTCTTTCAGAACTTACCTGACGGTGTCGTCCTCTAAACCCCACATTCCGCTGCGCTGCATGTGGGGCTGAAATCCGGTATCCTTTCAGGATACCCTTGACTGCGTTATTCTATCTTTTTCGTATTCAGCCTGTCAACGCTCTTCACCCCCTTCACGTCCTTGATTTTCCGAAGGAGGCGGTTCAGCGTGGCGATATTGTTTACCATGACGGAGAAGTTTCCCTGAAAGATGCCGACAGCCGAGTCGATGTCGAGCGAGCGCAGGGTAACATCGCTTTCTTTCCCTATCACCGAAGTGATGTTGGTCACAATGGCAATATCGTCCCGCCCGATGACCCGCAGCATGACGATATAGCCCTCCCCGCCCGTTTTGCGCCACGATGCCTCAATGATGCGGTGTGCAAAGCGGCGGGTCATCTCCCCGCTGTTCGGACAGTCCCTGCGATGCACGCGGATGCCCTGCGTGGACACAAAGCCGAATATATCATCGCCCCAAATGGGATTGCAGCATTTGGCAAGTTTATAGTCCAAGCCCTTGAGGTTCTTCCCGACAAAGAGGATGTTTTCGCCCGATACCTTCTCATCGGCAACAGGGGGAGAGACGACAAAGCCTTCCGCACTACGGGGTTCCGTATAGTCCGGCGTTTCGTTTTCCTTGCGAAGCAGTTCGAGATACTCATCTATCACATCGTTCGGGTCGAGGCGGTTCTCGGCTATCTCCGTGTAAAAGTCGGTGATGGTTTTGAACCCCCGCTTCTTTATGTAGCGCATGAAAACGGACTCGTCCTGCTCAATCCTCCGGTTCTTAAACCGCCGTTGCAGCGTCTCTTTGGCGAACTCGACGTTCTTGGATTCCTCCTCGCGGAGAGCCTGCTTTATCTTGATGCGGGCTTTGGAGGTGATGACCATGTTCAGCCAGTCCTGCTTGGGCGACTGAGAGGCGGCGGTGAGGATGGAAACCGTGTCCCCGCTGTGCAGCTCATGCTTGATAGGTACATTCCTGTCGTTCACCAAAGCTGAAGCGCACCGGCTACCCAAACCGGTATGAATGGAAAAGGCAAAGTCGAGCACCGTTGCCCCCTGCGGCAGTTTAATCAGCTCGCCCTTCGGGGTAAAGACGTATATCTCGTCTTTGTAGAGGTTCATGTTAAAGTCCTGTATCAAATCCGTCTGGCTGCCTTCTTTGGATAGTTCGAGGGCGGCACGGACGTTGGAAAGGAAATCGTCCACACCGCCGCCGTCCGACTTCACCCCCTTGTACTTCCAATGCGCCGCCAGTCCAAGCTCTGCAATCTCGTCCATGCGCTCGGTGCGGATTTGCACTTCCACCCATTTCTTTTGCGGGCCCATCACCGTGATGTGCAGGCTCTCGTAGCCGTTGGACTTCGGGATAGACAGCCAGTCCCTCATGCGGTTCGGATTGGGCTGGTACATGTCGGTCAGGATGGAATAGGCGTACCAACATTCGGCGCGTTCCTTCTCTGCAGGTGTATCCAATATAATACGGATGGCGAAAAGGTCGTATATATCCTCAAACTCCACCTTCTGCTTTTTCAGCTTGTTGTTGATGGAATGAATCGACTTGGTGCGCCCCTTGATGTCAAACCGCAGCCCCGCCTTTTCCAGCTTCTCCTTTACCGGCGTGATAAACTCCTTAATATAGGCATCGCGCGACCGCTTCGTCTCGTTCAATTTATGCCGGATGAACTCAAACTGCTGCGGCTCGGTATATTTCAACACCAAGTCCTCCAGCTCGCTCTTTATCGCATACAGTCCCAACCGATGCGCCAGAGGAGCATACAGCGACCCTGCCTCCGCCGAAAGCCGCAACCGTTCATCCTCATCCACCATCTGCTTGCCCAGCCGCATCATGCACAGGCGGTCGGCGATCATCAGCAGTATCACCCGCACATCCTCGGCAAAGGAGAACAGCAGATGCCGGAAGTTCTCCGTATTGACCGCCGTATTCTTCGCGTAAAGGTCGGACGTTTTCAGCAGCAGACGGAGAATGTGAGCCGTGTCGGCATCAAACAGCTGCTCAATCTCCTCGACGGTAAGCAGATGCTTCAACACCGGACGGTAAAGCAGTAGGGCAATCACCGGCGTCCGCTTCAGCCCGATC
>LBCX01000074.1 GCA_001657575.1 Bacteroidales bacterium Barb4 | reverse complement strand
AAGGGGCAAAAGATTTCAGCCCCACATTTCGCTGCCCGACGTGTTGCTTCGCTTTACGTCGGGCTGAAACCTTGCATTCCTTCGGAATGTGATTAATTCAATTCCTTTATCCTATCTTTGCCCCCGATAAACCAATTGAAACAAACAATAATTTCCTCGAAAACAAGCAAAACATGAAAGCAATCATCCCCTTCCTGCTCGCCCTTGCCTGCTTCTTCTTCCATGCCGCCACTCTCCATGCCGCCGACCCTGTAAAAGGAAACGGAACCCTCACAACCAAAGAAATAGCCATAGAAGACTTTAACGAAATCCGTCTCAACGGCCCCATGATGTTCCACTACGAACAATCAGATGCCGCCCCCTCCTCCATAGAAATTACCCTCGACCAAAACCTCCACTCCGCCCTCCGCCTTGACGTCAAAAACCGCATCCTCACCATCAGTTTCAAAGGTACCAAAGTAGAATCGGTCACCCAATTCATCGTCCACACCCGTTCCCCATGGCTCAAAGCCGTCCGCCTGAGCGGAAACGCCGGCTTCTACCTCGACAGCCCCCTCAAAGGCGATGAAGTCAAAATCCATGCCGGTGCCAACTGCCTCGCACACTTGCAGAAACCTCTCAAAGTCGGCAAACTTGACCTCAACATCTACCAAGGTGCCAACATCCTTGCCACAGACTTGGAAGCAGAAACCCTCTATTGCAACATGGACTGCTCCGGCTCCCTCACGCTCGAAAAAGGAACAGCCGCCACAGCCTCCTACTTCATCTGCGGCAGCGGCGACCTCCATGCCTACGGATGCCAAACCAAGCAACTTGTCTGCAGTATGGTCGGTAGCGGTCTTGCCGAAATAACCGCCACAGACCGGCTCAAAATCTCCCTGATTGGCAGCGGCACCATCCGCTACAAAGGCACCTCTGCCGTAGGCAAACTTGTCAGCTTCGGCAAAGGGCTTGTCGAACACATACAATAACCCCCCCCCTTTCCCTTCTAAAAAACGCAACTCTTATGGCAATTTACTTGAATGACGTCTCAAGAACATTCGGGGAATACCTCCTTATACCCGGTTTGACAACGAAAGACTGTGTCCCCTTGAATGTGTCTTTGCAGACTCCGCTTGTGAAATACAAGAAGGGTAAAGAGGCTGCCATCCGCCTGAATGTGCCGATTGTTTCGGCTGTCATGCAGTCGGTGTCGGGCCCGGAGCTGGCTATCGAGCTGGCACGTCACGGCGGCATCTCCTTTATATATGGCTCTCAGCCCATAGAAAGTCAGACGGAAATGGTGCGGAAGGTGAAGAAGTTTAAGTCCGGCTTCGTGGTCAGCGACTCCAACCTTACGCCCGACCATACACTCGCCGGCGTTGTGCGACTGGTAAACCATACGGGACATTCAACCATAGGCATAACCGACGACGGCACACCGAACGGCCGTCTGCTCGGCTTGGTCGCCAGCCGTGACTATCGTGTAGAGAAGGACGCACCTGAAACCCCCGTAAAGAACTTCATGACCCCATTCTCCGACCTCATTGTCGGAAAGCTGGGACTGACCCTCTCGGAAGCCAATCAAATCATTTGGAGCAATAAGTTGAATACCCTCCCCGTCATAGACGAGGCGCAACGCCTGCAATACTTTGTCTTCCGCAAAGACTACGACAGCCACAGGGAGAACCCCTATGAACTGTTAGGCTCGGACAAGAAGCTGCTGGTAGGCGCAGGCATCAACACCCGCGATTACAAGGAGCGCGTACCCGCTCTGGTGGAAGCCGGCGCAGACGTATTGTGTATTGACTCCTCCGACGGCTACTCGGAATGGCAGCGCGACACCTTGCACTGGATAAAAGAGACTTACGGGGACAGGATACCGACCGGTGCCGGCAATGTGGTTGATCAGGAAGGCTTCCTTTATCTGGCGGAAGCGGGTGCCGATTTTGTAAAGGTGGGCATCGGAGGCGGTTCCATCTGCATCACCCGCGAGCAGAAAGGCATCGGGCGCGGACAGGCTACGGCTCTGTTGGACGTCGCCAAAGCTCGCGATGACTACTACGAAAAGCATGGCATCTATGTGCCTGTTTGCAGCGATGGCGGTCTGGTGCACGATTACCACATGGTGCTGGCTTTGGCGATGGGTGCGGACTTCCTGATGATGGGGCGTTACTTCGCCCGCTTCGATGAATCTCCCTCCAAGAAACTGAAAATAGGCAACAACTTTGTCAAAGAGTATTGGGGGGAAGGCTCTAACCGTGCCAAAAATTGGCAGCGTTACGACATGGGCGGCAGCGAAGCCCTGAAATTTGAAGAGGGGGTGGACAGCTACGTCCCCTACGCCGGCAAACTGAAAGACAATCTCGCCCTCACGCTGGGCAAAGTGAAAGCAACGATGTGCAGCTGCGGTGCCACTTCCATCAAGGATTTGCAAGCCAACGCCAAGATAACCCTCGTTTCCTCCACCAGCATCGTTGAGGGAGGGGCACACGATGTCATATTGAAAGAGTGAATGAAAATAGGGTAATATTATCCGAACTTTAAGTAAAATTAAGATGCCTTTGCCTTGTTATTGAAGAGTAATTTAGTTGTTGCTTTGAAAAACAGTAGTATTTTTGGCGCCGTCATTCGTGCAGGCAGGTAAGTTTGCTTTGTACAAATGCTTACATGATAAATGAAAGAATTATTAATATTAAAATTAAACTCACAATGAAGAAGTTATTTACAAAGGCATTCTTGGGGTTGTGCGCCCTTGGATTTTCTACTGTTGCATTTGCGCAAGAAGCTGTTGTCGAAGAAAGCTTGCATCAGGCTTTGAAAACCAAGTTTATTGAGGGCGGTGCCGACTTTATGAGTTCAATTGCCATTGCGTTGATACTCGGGTTGGCTTTCTGTCTGGAAAGAATTATTTATCTGAACTTAGCCGAAGTAAATACCTCCAAATTGCTGCAAGGTATAGAAGAAGCCCTTGACAAGGACGATGTGGAAGGTGCAAAAGCCATTGCCCGCGACACGAGAGGCCCCATCGCTTCTATCTGCTACCAGGGCTTGATGAGACTTGACCAGGGTGTTGACATTATAGAAAAATCCGTTGTTTCTTACGGCGGCGTACAAAGCGGTCTGCTTGAAAAGAACCTCTCTTGGATTACCTTGTTTATCGCTATGGCTCCTTCTTTGGGTTTCTTGGGAACTGTGGTAGGGATGGTAATGGCGTTCGACAAAATCGAACAGGTGGGTGACATCAGCCCGACGGTTGTTGCCGGCGGTATGAAAGTGGCTTTGATTACTACTATCGGCGGTCTTGTTGTAGCGTTAATTCTTCAGATATTCTACAACTACTTGTTGAGTAAATTGGAAGCTATCCTGAACCAGATGGAAGATGCTTCAATCACATTCATCGACATCGTTCTGAAGTATTATATCAAATTCAAAAAATAAGTACGACAATGGCTGTAACTAAAATAAGAAAGATTTCCAGCTGGACACTCCTGCTAAGTGCTGTTATTTCGATAGCGGTATTTGTGGTGTTCGCTGTCGGGGGGGACGATGAACTTTACAAGAATGAGTTATGGAATCCCCATTACACGGGTCTTCTGCTGAATTGGATTTATATTCTGTTTGGCATAACGATTGCCGCTTTGGTTGTTTTTGCACTTATGCAATTTGCCACCCAATTCAAGCATGATACAAAAGGGGCACTTCTGGGGCTTGGCGTGTTGGTTTTATTCGCTGTTATGCTGATCGTTACTCACTCCTTGGGTAGCTCGGATCTGTTGCCGATCATCAATGCGGATTCAGGAAAGCATAATGTGCCGTTTTGGTTGAAGATAACGGATATGTGGATATTCTCCATTTACATATTGACAGCATTGACGATAGCGGCTGTTCTTTGGAGCAGTGTAAAGAGAATATTTAACAAGTAATTCCGGAAAACAACAAGCATTATGGCAAGAAAAAAGAGAAAAGTTCCTATGATGAACGCGAGTTCTTCAGCCGATATTGCTTTCATGTTGCTCCTGTTTTTCCTTATGACATCTTCAATGGATACGGATAAGGGTTTGCCGCGACGCTTACCGCCGCCCGTGCCGAAGGAACAGAAAAATCAAGACGTTGATGTTAAGAAGAGAAATCTCCTCGTGGTACTGATAAGCAGTGCAAATCAGATACTTTGCGGCGGAGAATACATTGACATTAAGCAACTGAAGGCTAAGGTTAAGGACTTTATAGAAAATCCGTATAACAGCGAACACCTGCCCGAAAAGGTGGAAGTGGACGTGCCTTATTTCGGCAATATGTTGGTTACGAAGTCGCACGTCGTTTCTTTGCAGAATGACCGCGGTACTTCCTACCAAATGTACATAGACGTGCAAAACGAACTGGCTGCCGCTTATAACGACTTGAGGAACGATGTTTCCGCCAAGAAGTTTGGTAAGTTGTTTGCCGAGTTGGACGAAGATCAACAGGCTGCTGTCATCCAGATTTATCCCCAAAAGATATCAGAAGCAGAACCTAAAAATTATGGAGGCAAAAAATAATGGGAAAGTTTAATAAAGCAGGCGGACGCGAAATGCCCGAATTGAATACCTCATCATTGCCCGACTTGGTATTTGCTTTTTTGTTCTTCATCATGATGGTAACGTCCATGCGCGAAGTGACATTGAAGATTGTATTCCGTGCCCCACAGGCTACGGAACTCCAGAAGCTGGAAAAGAAATCACTCGTAACCTTTGTCTATGTGGGTGAACCGACAACGGAGTTCAGAGGGCAGATGGGTACGGCTACCCGTGTTCAGTTGAATGATGCGTTTGCGGAGATATCTGAAATTCAAGATTACATTGCGCAGGAAAAGTCAAGTATGAAAGAAGATGAAGCCCCATATATGACCGTGTCCATCAAGGCGGACAAGGAAACGCAAATGGGAATGATCACTGATATTAAGCAGGCTCTCCGCGAGGCTTATGCACTGAAGATTAGCTATTCGGCAGCGCAAAAGGTGAATTGAGAGTAGAATTTCAGGGTATATAAAGACAAAATAGACATCACAATCAAGCGCAACTAGGTGAATTGAGAGTAAAATTTCAGGATATATAAAGGAGAGAGGCAGGGCGTGAAGCTCTGCCTCTTTTTGATGTGCCGTGCCTGATAATTAACCGGACGGCGTAAGTCCACAGTTTTATTCGGAAGCACGGCTGACAATTGCCGTGAAAAGTCACCGGAACCAAAGCGGCGTATCACGGGATGATATGCGGAGAGCCGGACTCATAAGAAGTGTGATAAAACCCGAGTTGCCAAATGAAAGAGCGATAGCTGAAAATATCGGAAGATACCCGTAGGCAGGAAAGGCTCTTTTTAAATAGGCAAATCCTTTGGTCACCTCCCTTCCCCAACGTGAGACTCTCACGATTTTCGAAACCTTTAACAGGATTTCAAATCTTGTTAGAGGTTGAGATTTATTTGATATTTGCTTTTATTTGTACCCACAAAATATGGAGACTGTGAACATCCTTCTGAAAGCCTGTTTTTTGGTCAGCCTGCTTGGCATTTACTCCTACTCCACCTTCGCTTGAATAGTATACTCCTCTGATTATTTTACTATCCTAATAACTACCATGAAGCATTTATTCCGCATCGCCTTTCTGCTGCTGTGCAGCCTTTCGCACAGTCTTTCTGCCTCAGGGAAAGAGCAGTTTGTATCCGCGCAAAGGGATGCCTCCTGTTTCCCTTTGGCTGTTGATGGAAAGCCTGTGCCGGTTATCACGGATGAGGCAGACTGCAAGGGTGTGCTCCGTGCCGTGACTGATTTGAAGGATGACTTCCGCAAGGTAACGGGCAACGCCCCGCAAACGGGCAGCGAACCGTTTGCCCTGATTATAGGGACAGTCGGCAAGTCCGCCCTGATAGACAAACTGATCGGCAGCGGAAAGATAGACGCTGCAGAGATAGCGGGAAAGCATGAAAAGTATCTTATACAAACCGTTTCAAACCCTGCGGAAGGGATAACCTCCGCGCTGGTCATCGCCGGAAGCGACAAGCGGGGCACGATATACGGCATCTACGAGCTGTCCGCCCAAATTGGCGTATCTCCTTGGTATTACTGGGCGGACGTGCCTGTAAAACACCAAACGGATTTATATGTAAAGCCCGGCACTTATACCGGCGGCGAGCCTGCCGTGAAATATCGCGGCATCTTCCTCAACGATGAAGCTCCTGCCCTGAGTGGATGGACAGCCGAAACGTTCGGCGGCTTCAACAGCAAGTTTTATGAAAAGGTATTCGAGCTGATACTCCGCCTGAAAGGCAACTTCCTCTGGCCTGCCATGTGGGGCAACGCTTTCTACGACGACGACTCGCAGAACGGCGCATTGGCAGACGAATACGGCATCGTCATCAGCACTTCGCACCACGAACCTCTGGGACGCGCCCATGATGAATGGCGGCGTTACGGCAGCGGCGCATGGAACTACGACAAGAACCCGAAAGCTCTGCAAGCCTTCTGGCGCACGGGCATGGAACGCCTGAAGACTTGGGAGCATATCGTAACGGTTGGTATGCGCGGCGACGGCGACGAGCCGATGAGCGAGAAGAGCAACGTTGCCCTTCTCCAGCGCATTGTGAAAGACCAGCGCGGCATCATTTCCAACGTGACGGGAAAGAGGGCGGAGGACGTTCCCCAAGTGTGGGCTTTGTACAAGGAGGTGCAGGACTATTACGACAACGGGATGCGTGTTCCCGACGACATTACTCTCATGCTGTGCGATGACAACTGGGGGAACGTCCGCAAGCTCCCCGACCTCAATGCTCCCAAGCGCAAAGGCGGCTACGGCATGTATTACCATTTCGACTACGTGGGCGGCCCGCGCAACTACAAATGGGTAAACGTCAGCCAAGTGCAGCGGATATGGGAGCAGATGAGCCTGACGTACAGTCACGGTGTCGATCGCATCTGGGTTGTCAATGTTGGCGACTTGAAGCCGATGGAATACCCCATCAGCTTTTTCCTTGATATGGCATGGAACCCTGACCGTTTCAATGCGAGCAACCTGTTGCAGCATACCGAACAATGGTGTGCAAGCCAATTCGGCGAACCGTATGCCAAAGAGTCCGCCCACCTCATCAACCTTTATACAAAGTATAACCGCCGCATTACGCCCGAACTGCTGAACGATACGACTTACAGCCTTGCCAACTACAACGAGTTTGAGCGCGTGGTTGATGACTATCGCAGTCTGCTTGCAGATGCCATGCGCCTGTACTACCTGCTCCCCGATGAATACAGGGATGCCTTCGACCAGCTTGTCCTGTTCCCCATTAACGCCTGTTCCAACCTCTACGAAATGTACTTTGCCGTTGCCAAAAACAAACACCTTGCCGGCAAGGGGGACACGGAGGCAAACCGCTGGGCGGATAAGGCAAGGGAATGTTTTGCCCGCGACTCTCTTTTGACGCACCATTATAACAGGGTAATCGCCGGCGGCAAATGGAACCATCTCATGGATCAGGTGCATATCGGCTACACCTATTGGCAGCAGCCGGAGAAAAATACTATGCCACGTGTTGAATACGTTGCGGAGTCCCTTTCCCCTAAAAAGCTCTCTATTGAAAAAGACGGCTGTGTCTCCATTGAAGCCGGAGACTACGCCCGCTCCAAAGGCACCGCCGGCATCCGCTGGGAAATCATCCCCGACCTGGGCAAGACCCAATCCGCCGTCAGCACTTTCCCGCAAAACGCCTACCCGCAGGCAAGCGATGAAGTCTGGCTGGAATATGACATTCTGTTTGAGACAGCCGGCGAATGTACCATTCACATCCTTGTCTCCCCGACGCTCAACTTCAACGCCAACAAAGGTTTGCGCTATGCCCTTTCCATTGACGGCAGTCAAGAGCAAACCGTAAACATCAACCATGCCTACACCAAAAAGCAAATGGAGCAATGGCAGGCAAACAGCATCAATCAAACTTCCACAAGGCATACCGTAACTGTTGCCGGCACGCATACTCTGCGCTTCCGCGCCTTGGAGCCGGGCATTGTGTTGCAGAAGATACTGATTGATACGGGAGGGCTGAAACCGTCCTATCTGGGGGCGCCTCCAGCCTTTTGAAGCTCAGAACGGGTAGCCTACCGCAAAGTGCAGGGCGAAGTTGTCGCTGAGGTTGGGGCGGGTGACAGCCCAGCGGCGTGCGCCCCGCTCCTGCGGATTGAAGACTTTGAGACCGGTGTCGAAGCGAATCAGGAAGAAGTCCAAGTCCATGCGCAAGCCCAAGCCGTAGGAAACGGCAAGCTCCTTGTAGAAACGGGCGAAGTCGAAGTTGCCGTCGGGCTGGTCGGGGTAGGAGCGGATTGTCCATATATTGCCGGCATCCGCATAGGCGGCTAATTCAAACTTCCAGAACAGTTTGGTGCGGTATTCCATGCTAAGGTCAATTCTTACGTCGCCCGTTTGCAGGGCGAATCTGGTGTTGTGGGGGAGTTGTCTGACGGACATGCTGCCCGGTCCGAGTTCGCGCACCGGCCAGCCGCGCACGCTGTTTGCCCCTCCCGCAAAGTAACGCCGCTCAAACGGCATCATTGCCGCATTTCCGTAGGGGAAGGCTATGCCTGCTCCGGCGTGGAAGGCAAGGCTGTTGCGGTTGTCCAGCACAATGCCTTTGCCGAAATCAATGTCGCCTTTCACAAACTGGGAATAGTTGATGCCGGACAGTTCGTAGAGACCGCTGGCGTTTTTTCGGGCATGGGTGAGGGCAGACAGTGCGTGCAGCAGATTGCCTGCCGTCTCAAACGACACCCGCAGGGAGTGGGTGTTTCGATAACCGCCCTGCTGTGTGAAGTTGTTGAAGGAGTAGGAATAGCCGGACGACATGATAAACTGGTCGGAATAGTTGTACAGCTGCATGGACTTGGGCAGCGAGTCTCTGAACGAGGATTCTATGCGGCTCAGGAACACATAATCAACGTCCAACAATTTGAATGTATGTCGCGCCAGCGTATTGTTCCTCTCCTGCCAGATGTAATTCCATCCGGCGGAAAGAATGGAACGGGCATACTCCGGGCGCGACTGGCTGTTGTAGTTTGCCTGCAATTCCGTTGATGCCCACAGACTGCGGCGGAACCTCTCACTCAGAAACGGGAACAGGAAACTGGGAAACAGCACCGAAGCCTCTCCTCCCAGCTCCCAATAGCTGTCCAACCCGTTGCCCTTGTTGCCGGACAGGGACTCATACGCTCCGCGCAGCCGCGCGGTGAAGCCCTCCGAGCCTTTGAACAGGTTATTGTGCCGGTAGCTCAGACTGGAGGCGAAGCCGAAATCTCCCGCCGAGTTCGTCCCGTCCATATCGACACTTAAACTTTGCATCTCCGCCGGCATGGTGAAGATGAGGGCGTTCAGCTTCATCGAATCGTTCTCCTCAAACTCCGTAAAGCGGATGTTCATGCTCTTCAAGGCACGCAGGGAGTAGAAAGTGGAGTAGGTCTGTTCCATGCTTCGCTCGTTGTATAACCGTCCGGGAGCCAGATAGACGGCTTTGCTAAGCACGGAAGGGCGGATGCTGTGCCCGTTCTTGCCGTAGCGGATGCTGATGTCGCCGCTTATGACCGTATCGGTCGGCGTGTAACGGGCGGTGCTGTCGAGCATGGCGTCGTAGTCGGTCAGCAGGGCTACATCGTTGATATAATACGGGTAGTGGGGAGTTTCCGAAACTGTCCCGTTCAGATGAACCTTGCGGAACGGTAGCAGGAGCATCTCCAAATCAACGATGTTCTCGCGTGAGGCGGTATCTGCCTGATAGATCAAATAATCCCTGTTGAAGGCATAATATCCCCGCCGGCGCAAGAGGGCGGTGATGCGCTGCCTTTCCTTATCCAGATTCTCCCTGTCGAACAAATCGCCTTCCTTCACCAGCGGACTGTATCCTTCGGGGGCTGAACGGAACGCCGCCGCCGCTGCCGAACGGTGCGGGGGGCTTAGGCGGGCGATACTGTCAATATTCGGGTCGTCCAGCGTCATTTGGTATGTGCCTATCCGGTGCGGCTCGTGGGAAACGATGCGATAGGTCACTGCCGCCTTTTTATGCTGCGCCGTATCAATCACGGTATTCACTTCCACATGAACATATCCCTTGTTGAAGAGGAAACGGTTTAATTCCGATGCCGACCGTCTCACCAAGGCACTGTCCATGATAACGGGGGCTTCACCTATGCGGCGCAACTGCTTGTTGAACCAGTTCTTTTCATTCCGCCCCGACCAGTTATAGACGTATAGCTGCCATTTCACCAGTCCGAACAGCTTGAAGTTGGGTTGCTGCCGAATATAGCGGCGAAGGGCGGAGGGCGCATAGTCGGGATTGTCCGAATCTATCTCTACCTTGTCCAACAGATACTCTCCGTCGTCCACAAACTTGACAGAACGACAAGAAGCCGACAACAGGACGATGCCGGCAAATACATATAATATATTATGAGGGGAACGCTTCAACGATGAGGAATGCCTTTATTTATTGACAGGTTTATAGAGCCAAACTGTATGCTGCGGGACAATTATTATTTTCAAATATAAAGTCACGGCGGTTCGATGAGTCATTGACGGCATCTGAATGCTTCTCGTATATGATATTGCTCATATCGTTTATATCACACTTTCCGCATATAAAAATATCTTCCTTGGGAAGTAAGGAGGAGAAAACTAACCATAAGTTGCACTCCAGCTTGATATATTCTTCGTTCCCTCTCCGTATCTCTTCCGGCGTAACCTCAACGATATGGAAGTCTGTTTTTGTTTCATAGGCATAATGAAAGGATATACCTTTTATCCTTGCGGATATATCGTCAATGCGTGCAATGATAAAGTCTTTTGCGTCCATTATGATATTACTCATATTGTTTGTAAAGTCTTTTGCGTCCATATTATTTAGTTTTGAATGCTTCTCATATATGATATTGCTCATATCGTTTGTGCGGTGTCTTTCGCTTATAAGGAGATCTTCCTTGGGAAATAAGGAGGAGGAAGCTAGCCCTAAATAACATTCTATCTTGATATATTCTTCGTTCCCTCTCCATATTTCGTACGGTTCAATCTCAACGATATGGAAGTCTGTTTTTGTGTCGTAGGCATAACGAAGCGACAAGCCTTTTGTCCTTTTGGATAGATCGTCAATGCGCGCAATGATAAAGTCTTTTGCGTCCATGTTATAGTTATGGTAATTATATATCAGTTTACAGTATTTCGGGACGTGGGA
This sequence comes from Bacteroidales bacterium Barb4, assembly GCA_001657575.1. Taxonomy (GTDB): domain Bacteria; phylum Bacteroidota; class Bacteroidia; order Bacteroidales; family Tannerellaceae; genus Barb7. Next base: position 339 of record LBCX01000074.1, on the reverse strand, counting down.
AGCCTTTTGTTGTTTTTGAGAACCTCTAACAGGGTTTGAAACCCTGTTAGGGGTATATTACGCAGATGCCCTGAAGGGGCAAAAGATTTCAGCCCCCACATGCAGCGCAGCGGAATGTGGGGTTAATGGTGATGCCGGTAAGGAAGTCCTGAAAGGACGACCGGATATATATAGCATTGTAAACCATCGTTTATAATTTGTATCGTTCTTTCGGAACTTTATTGATATACATTTGTCTTAACCCCACATTCCGCTGCGCTGCATGTGGGGCTGAAATCTCTTGCCCCTTTGGGGCATCTGCATAACTTTTTCAACTGTAAAGTTGGATATAGTCACCTT
>LBCX01000351.1 GCA_001657575.1 Bacteroidales bacterium Barb4 | reverse complement strand
GCTATTCAAAAAGAATAGCCGCTAAAAAAGAAGAATAGCAGAAATTCAAGAAGAATGGCGAAAATCCTTGTTGAATGGCAGAAATCCTTATTGTTTTGCAGAGACGCAAAAATCTTGCGCCTCTGCCATTTTCTTCACCACAAAAAGGATTTATTGAATTACATACCTAAGTATCAGCAGCACCGTCAGTACATAAAGCGTAGGAGTGACCGCACGGAACTGCCCCGTAAGCATCTTGATCAGCGTATAGCTTATCAAACCCAGCGCAATACCTTCGGCGATAGAATAAGTCAGCACCATCGTCAGGATCATAATGAATGCCGGCAGAGCTTCCGTCGGATCAACGAAATCAATATCCTTGATAACCGTTGTCATCATAACGCCGACAAGCACCAGTGCCCCCGCCGTTGCCGCACTTGGCACCAGCAGGAAGAAAGGAGCAAAGAACAACGCCAGCAGAAAGAACACGCCGGTTACAATCGCCGTAACGCCCGTCCGTCCGCCTTCCGCCGCACCGGCAGAGCTTTCTATATACGTGGTAACGGTAGAAGTACCGCAGGCAGCACCGATGGTCGTACCGATGGCATCCGCCAGCAAAGCCCCCTTCATCTGAGGGAAATTCCCGTCCTTGTCCATGATACCGATCTGTGCAGCGACGGCAACCAAAGTGCCGAGCGTATTGAACAGGTCAATGAACACAAGTACGATGATAATTACTATCATATCAGGGTTCAGGAGCGAGACAAAGTCAAACTTCAAGAACGTAGGCGACATGGACTGCGGCATGGAAAGAAACGTGAAATCATCCGGAATAACGGTCACACCCAGCGGCAACCCTATCAGCGTACAGAGGATAATGCCGTAGAACAACGCACCCTTTACCTTTCTCCATATCATCATGCCGCTCAACAGGATACCGATGGAAGCCAGCACGGCAACCGGCGTGAACTTTCCCATCGTGACAAACGTCGCCGCATCCGGCTGTATGATTCCGGCATTCTTCAACCCGATGAAAGCAATGAACATCCCGATACCCACCGACATGGCATAGCGAAGATTCATCGGTATGCAATTCACTATCTTCGTGCGGATATTAAACACCGTCAGCAGGATAAAGATAATACCTTCCACAAGCACGGCAGCCAGTGCCGTCTCCCATGAATAGCCCATCCCGATGACAATCGTATAAGCGAAAAAGGCATTCAGCCCCATCCCCGGTGCCTGCGCCAAAGGCAGTTTCGCCAGAAAGGCAATTAAAAGGGTGGACAAAGCCGTCGACAAAGCCGTAGCCGTGAACACCGACCCCTTGTCCATACCTGTGGCACTGAGTATATCCGGATTGACGGCCAGAATATAACTCATCGTCATAAACGTTGTCAGTCCGGCAATGAACTCCGTCTTGAAGCTTCTCGTTTTAGCGTCAAACCCCAGCGATTTTAATAGTAAGTCCATGATTGTTTCCTAAAATTGTTTCTGATTAGTTGAATGTCCATTTAATGGCAAGCGTAGGAATGGCATGGAAACCGTCCTTCCATCCGAAGTCGTTGTTCAGCTCCACTTCCGTCCCCACACTGAGGTTAAACTTGTCATCCACATTCTTCAACTTGTTCAGATTCACCCAAAACTGAGGTTCGGCAAGGAAGATAAAATCACCCACAGCAGTCTTTTCACTCCAGAAATCGGCAAAGCCGGAGAAGGAGTACAAGGCATCACGACCAAAATCCATGTGCCAAACGCCTGTCAGCTGAAAGTTATGAGGCTTGTCGTTCTTCTGGATATGCTTGTACATGGCACTGAGGGAATAGCCCTTGCTGAAATCGGCACTGTTATAGGTATAAGTAAGCCCGCCCAGATAAGCATTCTGAAACGCACCGCCGACGCTCAGTCCGCCGTTATACTCTGCGTGAATGGAAAGCGGGCCCTGCCAGAAACTAAGTTCGCGGGCAAGTTCCCAATATCCTCCGGTAATGCCTTCTGCCGTATAATCCATATCAACGAAGAAGAAAGTACTCCCCCACTTGTCCGGCGCAAACTTCTCAACGGTTGATGTCAGTACCGGTCTGGTGCCGTAATCCTTGTCATACAATGCACTCCCAAAGTCGTAATGCAACTGAATGTTTTGCGCACTTGCGAAAACACAGACAAGCAGCAAGGCTGCCGATGTAAAGAACTTTTTCATTTCTCTTTTTTTTAATGATAAGTTAATTATAAGATAATGTTATAATATCAGTTAAGTTAAGTAACTCATGTTATGCAGATGCCCTGAAAGGGCAATATATTTCAGCCCCACATGCAGCGAAGCGGAATGTGGGGTTAAAGATGGTACCACAAGGGGAGTCCTGAAAGGACGACCGAATAATTTATGCGGTATATTATTGATCATCATTTGTACTTTGTATCGTTCTTTCAGAACCCTATTGGTTTGTATTTATCCAAACCCAACGT
>LBCX01000073.1 GCA_001657575.1 Bacteroidales bacterium Barb4 | reverse complement strand
AGATTTCAGCCCCACATGGAGCGCAGGGTATAGACGGGTACATACAAACAAAGCCCTGAAAGGGCGATACAAATACAGGTAATGGTTTACAATGCAATATATTATTCGGTCATCCTTTCAGGATTTCATCGGGTCGCCCGTTCCGTAAACCCCACATTCCGCTACGCTTCATGTGGGGCTGAAATCTCTTGCCCTTTCAGGGCATCTGCGCCGAAGTGCCTAAAAAAAAGGCGCCATAGTTCTACGGGAACTATGGTGCCTTTTGCTCAAAAATCGGTTTGAACGGCGGCAAAGGTGCAGTCTCTAATCAATCCCCGCAAGCACGGGCGGCATTTTTTTAGGGGGGCAAGTATATAAGTATAATTTCCTGCACAAAGGCTGGGGGGTTACGGCACGAAAACGATTTTTGGCGCTGATTACACGGTTACAGGGCTGTCGCCGGGGCAGGGATGCAAAATCTTGCGTCTGCTGTTTTTTACTACTTTCGCCCCCTGAAAAACTGTTAATTGCCATGTGTAATTCAAAACAATCCTTGCTCTTGCTTTGTTTGGGAGTGCTCTTCCCCGTGTCTTTATGTGCACAAAAGAGTTTGACCGTTGATGATTTGACGGAGTGGAAACGGATCACGGAAAAGGCTGTGTCGGACAACGGGAAGCATGTTGCCGCCGCCGTTGCACCTTGGGAAGGGGATGCGACCGTCCGCCTGTATGATGCGGGAGGCAGGGCGCTTGATGCTTATACACCTGCGGAGAAGTTCGCTTTCTCAGCTTCTTCGCGGTATCTGCTGGTTACGCAGACGCCCGCCAAGAGTCTGACCGATTCGTTGAAACAGAAAAAGACGAAGGCGGACAAGATGCCGATGAATACGCTGATTATCCGTCCGGTTGCCGGAGGCGGCGAGACGATTGATTCCCTTCAATCACACAAGCTGGCGGAAAGTGCGGATTGGCTGGCTTATCAGCGAACGAGGAAGGATTCTGCGCTGTATGTGCGTCCGTTGGATTTGGCGGGAAAGACGGTGTTCTCTTTTCCGGCTGTAACGGAGTATCAGTTTGCCAAGAAAAGCGGGATGCTTTATTTTGTATCCGTCGGGGATACGCTGGAGACAAAGGCGGGGCTGTATGTGATGAATCCGGAGAAGGGGAAGCCGACGTTGGTGAAAGAAGGAAAGGGAGCGTTCAAGCAGATTGCTTTCGATGAAGAAGGGGACGGGCTGGCATTTTTGTATTGTGAGGAAAAGGACTCTGCGTATAAATCGCTTGAATTGTGGCTGTCGGAAAAGGCTTCGCCGGCGCGGCTGATTGCCGGACGGACGGACAAGGCGTTTCCTGCCGGTTGGGTGATTAGCGAGCATGGAGAGGTGAGCTTCTCCCAAACGGGCAGCCGCTTGTTTTTCGGCACATCTCCCGAACCCAAACAGAAGGATACGACCCTTCTGGCAGATGCCGTTCCCCGTGTGCAGGTGTGGAATTGGAACGAGCCGGTGCAATATACCGTGCAGACATTTAACAGGGAAAAGGATTTGAAGAAAAGCTACAGGGCGGTGTATAACAGGAATAATCAGAGCCTGCTGCAACTTGCCGACAAGGAACTGCCCGAAATATCTCTTTCCGACCGTGGCGATGGGGTGCAGGCGTTGCTTTCCGCCTCCGAGCCGTATTCGCTCTCTTCCACGTGGGAAGGGCGTACACGCCATGACTATTACACCGTTTCGCTGGAAACGGGCGAGCGGAAGCTGTTGAAAAAGGCTGAATATGCCTCGCCCCGCTTCTCCCCCAAAGGGAAATACCTGTGGTGGTATGCCGAGACGGACAGCAGCTGGTACACCTTCAACCTGTCCGACGGGAAAGAGCACCGCCTCACTACTCCCCTGACTTTCCCCGCATGGAACGAAGACTTTGACACGCCCGATTATCCGAACTCCCACGGAAGTGCCGGATGGACAGACAACGACCAACATATCCTGCTCTACGACCGCTACGATATTTGGCAGTTTGACCCGTCGGGAGCGACGCCGCCCGTCAATCTGACGGTAAACGGACGCACGAAGCAGATGGTTTACCGCCTTGTCCGCTTGGACAAAGACGCTGTATCCGTTGATTGGAACAAGCCGCAACTGCTGACAGGCTTTGACGAGATCGGCAAGGGCAGCGGATATTACAGCGCGAAGTTCTCCAAGCCTGCCGTACCCAAGACGCTGGCAGCCGGCAACTATAAACTGTCTGCCCCGCTAAAAGCCAAACATTCGGATGCCATTCTTTACACATCAGAGACGTATGAACAATACCCCGACCTTCTTCTGTCCGACCTTTCCTTCAAAAAGTCCGTCCGCCTGACGCATGAAGGCGACCAGCAGCAAGGCATCAGATGGGGTACAGCCGAAATCGTTACATGGACATCTTTGGACGGCAAGCCGCTGGAAGGTGTAGTCTATAAGCCCGCCGGCTTCGACCCGAATAAAAAATATCCGCTGATGGTCAACTTCTACGAACGCAATGCGGAAACGCTCTACAGCTACCGTATGCCGGAGCCGCACCGCTCCACTGTGGACTATCACCTGTACAACAGCAACGGATACATCGTCTTCAATCCGGACATCCGCTATACGGACGGGCATCCGGGGGAAAGCTGCTACAACAGCGTAATGCCGGGAATCGCCGCACTGATTGAAAAAGGCTATGTAAACGAGAAGGCAATAGCCGTGCAGGGGCACAGTTGGGGCGGTTATCAGGTAGCGTATCTGGCTACGCGGACGGACTTGTTTGCCGCCATCGAATCGGGTGCGCCGGTGGTAAATATGTTCAGTGCCTACGGCGGTATCCGCTGGGGGTCGGGACTGAACCGCTCCTTCCAATACGAACATACGCAAAGCCGCATCGGCGGAACGCCGTGGACGGCTTACGACCTGTACGTGGAAAACTCCCCCCTCTTTACGATGGACAAGGTAACAACCCCGATACTTATAATGCACAACGATGCCGACGGTCATGTCCCCTGGTATCAGGGCATCGAATATTTCAACGCCCTCAGACGCCTCCAAAAGTCCGCATGGCTGCTGAATTATACCGGCGAACCGCACTGGCCGCTGAAGATGGCAAACCGCATTGACTTCCAGAAGCGCATGCTCCAGTTCTTCAACTGCTACCTGAAAAACGAACCGGCTCCCAAATGGATGAAGGAAGGCATACCGGCGGTAGAACAGGAGTTTGACTTAGGGTATTAAAGCCGTTTTGACTTTTAATGAAAAAAAACGTCCCGACAGTAGGATGTATAGGAAAAGCAACTACATTTGCCCCGCAATTTGATACAAAAATTGCAAGACATATTGGAGAGATGGCAGAGTGGTCGATTGCGGCGGTCTTGAAAACCGTTGAACTGCAAGGTTCCCGGGGTTCGAATCCCTGTCTCTCCGCTGGAACAACTAAAAAACCCCTACAAATTAGGTAATTTGTGGGGGTTTTTATTAAAACCCCTTCTGCCATGAATTTAATGCAAGACATTATCAACCGCGCAAAAGCCGACAGGCAGCGCATTGTCCTTCCGGAAGGAACGGAAGAAAGAACCCTCAAAGCCGCCGACCGTCTGCTTGCCGACAAGGTTGCCGACATTATCCTGATTGGAAACCCTGCCGACATCCGCACGCTTGCCGCCAGCTTCGGGCTGAACCATATCGGAGAGGCTGTAATCATTGACCCCAAAGACCACCGGAAGAAAGCCGAATACACCGACCTCCTCTTCCGCCTGCGTCAAGCCAAAGGCATGACCCTTGAAAAAGCTGCCCTGTTGGCGGAAGACCCCCTGTTTCTGGGCTGCCTGATGATTAAGGCAGGCGATGCGGACGGCGAAATAGCCGGTGCACAAAACACAACGGGCGACGTGCTCCGTCCCGCCCTGCAAATCATCAAGACCACGCCGGGCATCAGTTGCGTATCGGGTGCCTTCCTTATGTTTACACAACACAAGGAATACGGCACGGAAGGCATTCTCGTCTTTGCCGATTGCGCCGTGATGCCCGTCCCGACCGCTTCAGAGCTGGCGCAAATCGCCGTAAGCACTGCACAAACCGCCCGTGCCCTCACCGGTGTAGAGCCGCGCGTCGCCATGTTGAGCTTCTCCACCAAAGGAAGCGCCTCGCACGAAACGGTGGACAAGGTAGTAGAAGCCGTCCGTCTGGCGAAAGAGCTGGCTCCCTCCCTGAAAATAGACGGCGAGTTGCAAGCCGATGCCGCCCTCGTGGAAGCCATCGCCTCCAAGAAAGCCCCGGGCAGTGAGATAGCCGGCAAAGCCAATGTGCTGGTCTTCCCCTCTCTCGAAACGGGGAACATCGCCTACAAGCTCGTGCAACGCCTGGGCAATGCGGAAGCCATAGGTCCCATCCTGCAAGGGATAGCCGCACCGGTCAATGACCTGTCTCGCGGCTGCTCGGCGGACGACATCTATAAAATGGCTGCCATAGCCTGCAATCAGGCTATCGGCAGCAAGCACTGAATACAATAAGAAGGCGGTTGAAACAGATATGACGATAAAGGAAATAAACAAGACCTGCGAACATATCACCGATTTGTTGGACAACAGGGCGTTGAAAGGAGCTTTCGACGCCCTGCAAGGGTTAATTGCAGGGTGTATGGTGTACGGGGAGTTTCAGGAACGGCTGGACGGGTTGCAGGATACTTACAGGTATCTGCTGCGCTACCGGACGGACGGTGTCAGCGATCCGCAACAGGAAGTGATTTATCACGGGCTGCTGACGGCAACGTATGAACTGTCGGACATTGTGAAACGCCGTGTGAAGCGAACCGATTCGTCCACAATGCCCTACCAGTTTCGCGGCGTGACGAAGATAGAGCCTGACTACGAGGACTTGTACAAGCGGATACGTTCTTTCACGGAGAATACCGGAAACAGAGTACGCTATGAGGCGGCGGTGAATGACTTTTTCCGCAGGCTGTGGCTGTCCGGTCTGCTGACTGCCGGAGAGGCGGCAGTGATACGGGCGGTTATTGCCGACAGAACGCTGCACCCGTCAGTCGGCTGTCAAACGGTGTCCGGGCTGTTTGTCGGCTTGCAGGAGGCTTTCGACAGGGAGAAGATGAACCTGCTCTTTGATGCCGCCCTGTCGGACGAGGCGGAGGTACGGGTGCGGGCGTTTGTCTGCATCATGGTCATATTATATATGTATCGCAAGCGGGTGTCGCTCTATCCGCAGGTGGTTGCCCGTCTGGAAGCTCTTGCCGACAGCGACCCCGATTTTACTTCCCTGCTGCTTGACATCACCCTCCGCTTTATCCTTTCGCGCGAGACGGAAAAGATTACCCGCCGAATGCAGGAAGAGCTTATCCCTGAGATGATAAAGCGCGGCGTCAAACCGGGCTTTAACGTCCTGCGGGAGGATACCCCCGAACAGGCGGAAAAGGGCATGAACCCCGAATGGAACACCTTCTCCATGGACAGCGAGCTGGGGAAGAAGATGGCGGAGTTTGGCGAACTGCAACAGGAGGGCGCAGACGTGATGCACTCCACCTTCTGCCATTTGAAGAGCTTTTCCTTCTTCGGTGACATCGGCAACTGGTTTCTGCCCTTTATGCCCGAACATTCGGCTTTGCGACCGGTGGTTGAAGATGAGGTCTTGTCCGCTACGCCGGACAGGATGGCGGCGGCTTTCTTTCTCTGTAATTCCGACAAGTATTCCCTCCTTTTCAGCATGAAGCAAATGCCTGCGCCCGCCCGTCGTGTGATGGCACAGCAATTTGGCAGTGAGGCGCTGGACATGCTCCACCAGCAGAAGGCGGGACTCAACACGCGGCGGGAAAAGGCGGACATCATCGCGCGGCTGTACATTCAGGACTTGTACCGCTTCTACAAGCTGCGCCCCGCACGGAACGGTCTCAACGACATATTTGCCCTTACGCTTGACTTCCACAACCTGCCCCTGCTCCGTCCGTACATCTCCGACGCGGACAGTCTGCGAATGTTGGCGGAATACTACCTGCACAGGGAATACTACGCCGATGCGCTCTCCCTCTTCCGGCAGCTGGCGGAAAACGACCGCGAGAACGACATCCTCTATCAGAAGACAGGCTTTTGCCTGCAAAGGCAAGACGACTTGCAGGGAGCTTTGGAGGCATATCTCCATGCCGACCTGCTCAATACGCAGAGCCAATGGGTCACGCGGCGGATAGGAGACTGCTACCGCAGCCTGAAACAGCCGGAAAAGGCACTGCCATACTACCGCCGGTGCGAAACCCTGTCGCCCGACAACCTGTCCGTGCAAATGAGTCTCGGACACTGCTGTCTGGAGACGAAGAACTACGAGGAAGCCCTGAAATATTACTTCAAGGTGGACTATCTGGACACCAAGGGCAGCCGCGCATGGCGACCCGCCGCCTGGTGTTCCTTCCTGACCGGTCGCTACGAGCAGTCGCTCGGCTACTACCGGAAGATTATCGCCGGCACCCCCGCCATGCAGGACTACCTCAACGCCGGTCATGCGGAATGGGCTTTGCAGCACATCCGGGAAGCTCTGGCATACTACAGGCAGTCGGCAGAAACGGCGGGAGACTTCGCCAAGTTCCGCCGTCAGTTTGAGCGGGACATCCCCGCCCTCCTCCTCGCCGGTATCAACGAGGAAGAGATACCGCTGATGCTCGACCAGCTGGGCTATCTGCTGGAAGGGGCGTAGAGACGGGCTGTAACCCTATGGCGTGGACTTGCTTTGCCTACCAGAAACAACGCCCCAGTGTAAACTTCCGGGCGATTTTATTTCAATCCTGTCCGAAAAAACGGTAATACGGATGGGATCCGGAATTTCATAGTCTCTATGCACAATCGCATTTATCAATGCTTCCTGCAAGGCTCTTATCGGATATTTTACCTGATTGGGTTTAACACTTGTTTTATCAAAAACAGTATAAGCCTGCGCATTCAATAACTCCATCGCTTTTTTTGCCTGCTCAATGATAGAACCTGTTAAAAGATGCCGCTCAGCGGTTGATTCGCTTCTGTCAGTGCCGTCATATATAGACAGGGACGTGTAGGCATCTGGGAAATTGAGACTGATAGAGCCTTTTTTCCCAAACATAAACAACGCAAAATTTCGGAGGCAAAGTTCACCGTCAAGCGATTTTTTCACAAAAAGCGGAGGTACAAATTCGGCTATCTGTTCCTTGTCGGAAAAATAATTTTCCAATGGTTTTGAAGGTTGTATCAACTTCATTTCATTCATGCAATCTCTAAAAAGTAATGTGTCAATGTCCGCTTCGCCCACATTCGGATTAGGTCTTTTATCAAAAGGAACTATTTCCTGTTTGCTTGTCAAAAGCCGGATTAATATACCGTTTCTTGCTTCCCTTGTTTCTTTCCCTGCCCTAACATAATAATTGGATGTTTCCCCGTCTCTATAAGTATGAGCCTTGTTACTTGCCATAATTATAAATACCAATATTCTGGTCGTTTTATTTTCGGGATTATCTAATTCTTGAACAAGAGGCGATAAAGACGGGCTGACATTATCACGACAATGCGCCAATACTTTCCCTTCAATTTCTTTTAATTTATCAGAAGAAAGACCCGTATAAAAAACTTTCTGAAATCCAAATTCATCTTTAATCTCTTTGGCTCCGCAAACAACATATCCTCCCCCGATATTGGCTATATCATTGGCAAAGGCTGAAATAGTTTTAACGATACTTTTTACAACCTCTTTATCATCCCCGTTTTCTTTCCATTCAACCTTTTCGCTTTCTCTTGCCGAAAGTTCTTTTAAATCTATATTATAATTCATATTGCTATAAGTATGTGATAAGAATTAGTTTATAATTAAGTTTCACAGTAGTCCCGAAGGGACAGGAGATTTCAGCCCCACATGCAGCAAAGCGGAATGTGAGGTTTGGGGACGATACCGACAAGGGAGTTCTGAAAGAACGAGACAAATACAAAATGCAACCTATAATATCCGGTCGTTCTTTCAGAACTTCTTGATGATTGTTCTAACCCCACATTCCGCTACGCTTCATGTGGGGCTGAAATATCTTGTCCCTTCGGGACGACCGCGCAACATTAGATATAATAAACTAATTTGTATCACGGACTTATTATGAATTAACAATCAAAATACAAATCATAAATATACCCAGAAATAACAATCCATACTTCATTTTTTTTATGGCTTTATTATAACTTGCAAATTTCTCGGTACAACGCCTTGAGCAATTATATATTTGTAAAAATCTATCTTTTAATAGTTCATCTTCATTTATGGAATTTATTTTATCATAATATTCTTCAAATGATTGATTCTGTATTTTATGAAAAAAAATCACTGAATCTTCATTACAAGTTGTTTTTCCTGCTAAGACATTAAACAATAATAAAATTGCCATGCCAATAAAAACAAGTGTTAGCCCTAATGTTATAAAAACAATTAAACTTAAAAAATCAAATTGACCTTCTCCCGTTGTCCAATATATAGCTATATGGGTAATCAGACTCTGTAATGAATTTAAAATATAATCACTCGTAAAGAATATTGATGCAAAAATTCCTATAAAAGCAATCATTATCGAAGCCTTGGTATCACAATTCTCTGTCCATCCTATAACATGGTTATGAATATCTTGACCGGATTTTTCCTTTTCTTGATTATTCATAAAATAAAAGCATTAAATATAAGAAAACCAAAGGGTACGATAATATGTTTCCTCTTTTCCATTATACATAAATGAAGATTGGGTCCACATATCAACTTTTTCATCTTGTCCCCGAGTATTTTTTTCCGTGCCATATTTTACATTATCTTCTAAAAAATCATAGACACGTTGCGAAATTCCAATATAAGTTGGATCTTTACATTTTTCACTTATTTTTACGGATTTATTTACTGCATTACCAATCCAAATAAGATCTTTTGTAACGTCACTTTTCCCAACCCCAACTTTAGTTGCCAATACTTTGCCATCATCTATTCCAATACCAAAATTTATATCAGTATAATTTTTCAATTGTTCATTAACTAATTCTGTAATAGCATATCGCATTTGCATGGCAGCTTCAACTGCATTAGAAAGGGCTTTTTTTGTTGTCCCTTGATAAAAGACTAATAAACTATCTCCATTAAAACTCCTTATTTCCCCACCTGTAGCTTTGGCTATTTTAACAATAGTATGATAATAAATCATGTGTATCTTAGCAACAATCCTCTTCTTATGCTTTTCCAGCATAATGGTAGATTCCCGCATATCAATATAAAGCACTGTGGCTTCAAACTCTAATCCGGTGCATCCAAATGTTAATTCAGAAATGTCAATTGTTGGAACAGAACTTATTTGTTCAACTTCAAATTCTGAAGATTCTATCTCCTTTGCCTTGTTAATAATGTCTTCTTTTAGTCCCATCTTTCAAATATTTATTTGTTTATTTCCGCAAAACCATTCCAACATAAAAGTGCATACTTTTTCACTGTTTCTTCCGAACGTATCACAGTAGTTTGCCACCCGCCCATAAACAGACACATTTTTCGCCCGCAAAAATATCTTATATTTTATACTCCTTAATCTATCCACAAAAAAAGTTTACCCCTAACAGAGTTTCAAACTCTGTTAGGGGTTCATAGATATATTGTATCTCCAATTCCCGCCCCCCTGTCAGCTAATAGAAACAGTAACCGGATTGCTCCACGGCCCGGTTTGCCCTTTGGCGTTAAGCCAGCGGGCGATGAAGGTGAGGGACAGTCCGGCGGCGTCGGAGTCGAAGGAGATGACCTGACGGGTGTTGCTGTAGTCGCCGAAAAACTTGCGGTTTTCGGGGCGCACGGGAGGGTCGCCGTCTTTTGTCCACAGCTGGTAGCCGCTTACGCCTTCGGGCTTGCCGTGATAACCTTCCGGTTCGCTGCTCAGGACAACTTCGACTTCGTAATGTCCGATAGGGTGAACGGCAAGGCTGGGTGCCGTGCCGGGACGGGGAATAGTGGAATGGCCGCGCGGAATGCGCAGGTCAAAATCCACGCGGATTTCGTCGGTCATCTCCTTGCTGTGAACAAGGTAGCCCTGCACTAAATCGCGTGCCAAGCCTTCCAACGCCTTCCGCGCGGCAACTTTCGCCTGTATGAGTTTGGGCGTGCGGGTGGCAGGGTCAAGCGTGGGAAGATAGGCAGTGCTCCAGGCAAACCGTCCGGCAACCAGATTGGTAAGCATTTTCTCCGGAATGCTAAACGTGCTTTTGTACTGCTGTGCTTTGTCAATAAGATTGTAAACCCAATTGTCCCAATCTTGATCCCTGCGGGGAATGTAATCTGCATTTGACATGGATGTAGTAGATTAAGTGTTAATATTCAGTGGATTATCTCTCGAATTGGTCTGTGGCGAAATCTTTTGGGCAGATGCCCAAATCTTTTGAGCATGTGCCCGAAACTTTTGGGCACATGCCCGAAACTTTTGAGCATTTGCCCAAATCTTTTGAGTATGTGCCCGAAACTTTTGGGCATGTGCCGGAAAGATTTGAGCAAATGCCCAAATCTTTTGGGTATATGCCGGAAGCTCATCTTTCGTGTCCCAAAGCCGCCGCTCTCTTGCAGCAGGGAAAACAGACCCCAAAAATCTGTAAAAGTTTTGAGAGTAACAAAAGAAAAACGATTTTTTTTGCTGCTGCATGAAGGGCTGAAATCTCCTGCCCCTTCGGCGCTTCTGCCTAATCGGTACTTAAAGCGTTTTCGTGCCGTAAAATCTCTGTCTTCATGCAAAAAGATTTCTCAATGCCTCTGCCGCCCCGAAAAAAAAGAAGCCATCGCTTGCAGGGCTTAATTATAGACTGCACCTTTGCGCCCGTTCGACGAAATGTTCGGACTGATCACGTGTTTATAAATGTATAAACGAATAATAATTAATCCATCAATTGTATGAAACGAAAATTTAACTTTTTATTAACAGCTCTGTTGCTCTTTGTGGCATCAGGGAGTGCGTGGGCGGCGGATGTGGAGCAATACCTTCGCTTTGTCCCCAAGGGCACAGAGGGATCCAAGGCTGACAGTCTTTTGCTCCTCAAAATAGATAAAGACGCTGTCTCAGCGCACGACCAAGCAAAAGCAGGTGATTATTATGTTATAGCGGATGGAACGGGACTAACACAGGAAGACCTTAACCTTTTAGCAAAAACAGAAAAAGGAATAAGCGGAAAAGCCGATGTTATAGCTTTGCTTAAGAGCATAAAGAAGAATGAGCCTGTTGCTACGGCTGCTGTTGCTGCTGCTACGGCTGCTAAGGAGAAGGCTGCTGCGGCTGTTTCGGCTGTTAAGGCTGATTCGACTAAGTCTGTTGATGCTGCTAAGGCTGATTCGGCTACGGCTGTTGGTAAGGCTAAGGCTGATTTGATTAAGTCTGTTGATGCTGCTAAGGCTGATTCGATTAAGTCTGTTGATGCTGCTAAGGCTGATTCGATTAAGTCTGTTGATGCTGCTAAGGCTGATTCGATTAAGTCTGTTGATGCTGCTAAGGCTGATTCGATTAAGTCTGTTGATGCTGCTAAGGCTGCTAGCCCGACTGATGAGGAGGCTGTGACGGCTGCTGAGACGGAAGGTGCGAAGGCTGTGACGGCTGCTGAGACGGAAGGTGCGAAGGCTGTGACGGCTGCTGAGACGGAAGGTGCGAAGGCTGTGACGGCTGCTGAGACGG
>LBCX01000350.1 GCA_001657575.1 Bacteroidales bacterium Barb4 | reverse complement strand
CCATCCGATTACCTGAAAAGGCTCAAGGAAGGCACAGGACAAAGCGACACAACCGAAACCGCCCGGCGCATGTTCCTTTTCTCCTACTACTGTTGCGGTATCAGTTTCGCGGACATGGCTCAACTTGGGCACCGCAACATCATCATGCACGAGGGCGGCGATTACATCGTTTACAAGCGGCAAAAAACGAAGAACCAAAAAAAAGTATCTCCCATACAGATACGGATAACGGATGAGATTTCAGGGCTTCTGGAGTGGTTTAAGGGCAATACGCAACTGATACATCCCTACATCGTGCCGGCTGTCTCAAAAGAGGGATACACCGGGGAGCAACTGTACAAGCATATCCGCAACCGGTACAAGAAGTATTCGGATGCACTCAAAGCCTTAGCCGCCGAGTTGGAGTTCGGGGATATAAGCCTGACAAGTTATGTGAGCCGGCACACGATGGCAATGACGTTGCAGGGTAACAACGTCCCCCGTGAAGTGATAAGCCAGATACTTGGACACAGCGACCTGCAAATAACCAACACCTACCTTGACAGTTTCGGGAGTTCCGTGATTGACGAGGCGGCCAGGGTGCTGTAGAATATACATAACGAACAGTAATATACTTATTCATGGAAATAAAAGAAAAAGCATTTGATGCGTTTACAAAGGCTGTTACACCTCACGCTTTATTTCATAGAGAAAGTAAGAAAATGTCCTTTGTTTTCAATGAGCCGCTAACCGATACATACATAGATGCTCTTGAAAAGAGTGCCGATGAGGAGGTAGAAAAATTATACGGCTTTTTGATTGACCACAGAGATTTTATAAGTATAAAAAAGATGTTGGATGATTTAATTTCCGCACATTGTCTTATAATCAGGAGTATGTGTGATTATGAAGAAGGCACGGAAGATAAAAGGTTGAGACGTAATTTAATGATGCTTGTCAATAATACAATTGTCGGTATAGTATTTACAGCCGGAAATGATATGGGAATAATATTTCCTCAACCATATATTGAAAATTATAAACAGAGAGGGTTTTGTAAGGAAATGTATATCGAGCTAATGGAGAATTATAATGACAAAAAGATTGACACATCTAATAATCAGTCACTTGTTATGCATGGGAATATCAATGCTATTACAACCAGAGAGGATACTATAAACAAACCCACCCTGTCTTTGATTGATGAAAGCTATACGACTGAATTAGGAAGGTCATCACAAGGGCTACAGATGGAAAAAACAATAGAGACAAAAGGTACTGTTGCAGGTATAACAGAAAAATATAAAGATGACGGATCTGCTTTGGAAAAAATAGACATAGATGGTAATGATACCACCATGCCGCCGCAACGCAATAACGACTTGACACCTGCTTTGAATGATACTGACGTGCAAATGGAAAAAATCATAAGCAAGATTATCCCGTGCTTTGTTAATGAAGAGTATAGGAGGTATCTTTCCGAATTACTGCGTAGTGGAAGAGTTGGAGACGGGAGAATAGATATTCGTGTTACTAAGGGTTGTTATAAATCGGTTTCCGATATATTATATCCTCTTTTTGAAAGCAAAAATATACCGCACAAGTATCATAAATCTTGGTATGATTTTGTACGCAATAATTTCACATCAGGAGGTAAAGATATACCAAAAAGTACTATTGGCACTGCCAAATCAGCAGCAATAAAAGATGTATTTTAAAGTACAAATACTTTATCTGCCCGTTCTTGTACTTTAATTATTCATTCTTGTACTTTATAAACGGCTAACATGTTCAATGTTAGCCGTTTATTTTTTCATAAAAATACTTTATCTTTTTAAAAAGTACTTTGTATATACTTCTTCTTACAGTCATTTTTGCTATCTATTTGCGTCAGAAATCCAAAGGAGCTGGCCAGTAGCCAAAGGATAATTTAAAATTATTCAAAATGGAGATAGCAAATTTGACACCAATTGCCGCACTAACGGTCGGGCAATTTAAAGAATTACTTTCCGTGAGTTTCCCCCACACAGAAGAACCGAAAGTTTCTGAAATTCTTAACAAGAAAGAATGTTCCGATTTAACCGGTTATAGCACCAACACAATCAATAAAATGATTTGTGAGCGGCAAATACCGCATTATAAATCCCGTGGGAGGGTATTGTTCAGATGCAATGAGATTAACGAGTGGATGTTATCTAATCGTGTGGAGACCACAGACGAGTACCTTGGCAAGAAAGACGGGGAGTTTGTTCAGAAACGGAGAGGAGGGCGCAAGTAATGGATGAAAACAGAAAAGGCGGCATTTCTGCCGCCAATCCCATACCCGACGACAAATATACGAATACTTTCCGAACTCCAAACAGACTGGGCAATATTATTGCCGCCGCCCAAACACTTAGTGACGGTGTGGATAATCCCGTACAGGAACTACGGGCGTTTATAGCACAGGAACAGGCTAATTTGAGATGGCTGCAACAAAACCGTCCC
>LBCX01000349.1 GCA_001657575.1 Bacteroidales bacterium Barb4 | reverse complement strand
TGTCTGAAGAGAAGTAACGCTTAGTCGATAAGGAATAAGGCTTAGTCTTTAAGGAATAACGCTTAGTCGATAAGGAATAACGCTTGTTGTATAAGGAATAAGTCCACTACATGTTAAAAGTGCGTTATTCAGGTAAGGAGAGGGGGTACAAACAAGAGGGTTTTGACCGTATCGAAGAAGAGTAAGGCTTCGTCTCTAAGGAATAGAGCTTCGTCTCTAAGGACTAAGGCTTCGTCTCTAAGGACTAAGACTTCGTCTCTAAAGACTAAGACTTCGTCTCTAAAGAATAAAAATGGGATGTGGAGAAAACAATACTGAAAAAAACGCCGGAAAGGCAGTCAAATTGAAATAATATGTATGTTTGCGGTTGAAACACAATCGTTCTTATTATTAACTGTTAAAGTAAAGATATGCTTGAGTTTTCTAATAATGTCCACCTGTTTATGAGAAGAAGAATTGTATTGGCGGGCTTGTGCCTTGCTTGTGTATTTCAAACAACGAAGGCTGAAGTCATCGACAATATAATATATCTTTTGAATCCTGCCAACTCTACTGCTATTGTAACAAAACAAAATAACGAGAAGTATGCGGGACCCTACTCAGTTGTAATTCCGCCAACAGTCAAATATGCTAACAAAACGTATAACGTAGTGGAGATTGCTGCACAGGCCTTTTTTGATAACGAGCGAATTAAGTCCGTCTCTATTCCGAACTCTGTAAAAAGCATTGGCCTGCAGGCTTTTGAATCTTGCGACAGTTTAATAACCGTAAACATTCCGAACAGTGTCACAAGCCTTGGCCAGCGTGCTTTTTGGTATTGTATATCCTTAGCACCATCCGTCACCATTCCGGGCAGTGTAGGAGATTTGAGATCAGGTGTTATTCAGAGATGTATGTCCCTCCTGTCCGTGACTATGGAGGAAGGGGTAAGCAGCATTGGAGAGGCCGCCATCAATGGTTGTCTTAAACTTGCTTCCGTCGATATTCCGGCCAGTGTAAAAAGTATCGGAAAATTGGCTTTTGCATCTGATATTGAATTGAAAAGAATTACTCTTAAATGGGACAACCCGGACAGTTGCAAGGTTGATAGCACTGCTTTTAACGGCACGCCTTTTAATCCTGATAGTGACTCGCCTTTTGCGAAGGATTCTTGTCTGGTTCATATACCGAAAGGATCTGAGCCGGGGTACGGATGGAAAAATTCTGGCACGGTTCTTACATGGCAGGGTTTTCCCATTGTCGCAAATGTTTATGCTGTTACCGCAAAGTCAGAGAATTCGGCAAGAGGAAGTGTAACCGGTGGAGGCTCAGAACTCCGTTATATGGACTCAATAACGCTGACGGCTAAACCGGCAGAAAATCATCATTTTGTGAAATGGACAGATGCGAAGGGCGACAGCCTTTCTGCCGCCAAATCCTATACATTTAATGTGACGAGGGACATGGACATTCAGGCGCTTTTTGTCGTAAACAGTTGTCGTGTGGATGTGTCCGCCGCTGATGAAAACGGTACGATAAAGTCAGGCAACGGTATTATCTATACGTACGGAGAAGAGGCGGAGGCGGAGGCTTCCCCGAGTACGGGTTATCATCTTGTAAAGTGGACAAATGCAAAGGGCGACAGCCTTTCTGCCGCCAATCCCTATACATTTATTGTGACGAGGGACACGGCCATTTGGGCGCATTTTGCCATAAACAGTTATCGTGTGAAATTGTCTGCCAAGAACGGTACAATCATATCGGGCGACAGCACCTATACACACGGAGCACAGGCGAAGGCTGAGGCTTCCCCAAATACGGGTTATCATTTTGTGAAATGGACAGATGCGAAGGGCGACAGCCTTTCTGCCGCCAATCCCTATACATTTAATGTGACGAAGGAGATGACCCTTCAGGCACATTTTGTCATAAACAGTTATCGTGTGGATGTGTCCGCCGCTGATGAAAACGGTACGATAAAGTCAAGCGACAGCATCTGTACGCACGGAGCACAGGCGAAGGCTGAGGCTTTCCCGAATACGGGTTATCATCTTGTAAAGTGGACAAATGCAAAGGGCGACAGCCTTTCTGCCGCCAATCCCTATACATTCATTGTGACGAGGGACACGACCATTCGGGCGCATTTTGCCATAAACTATCGTGTGGATTTGTTCGCCGAGAACGGTACAATCATATCGGACGACAGCACCTATACGCCCGGAGCAGAGGTGAAGGTTGAGGCTTTCCCGAATACGGGTTACCATTTTGTGAAATGGACGGATGCAAAGGGCGACAGCCTTTCTGCCGCCAATCCCTATACATTTATTGTGACGAGGGACACGGTCATTCAGGCGCATTTTGCCATAAACAGTTATCGTGTGAAATTGTCTGCCGAGAACGGTACAATCATATCGGGCGACAGTATCTATACGCACGGAACAGAGGCGAAGGCTGAGGCTTCCCCGAATACGGGTTATCATTTTGTGAAATGGA
>LBCX01000348.1 GCA_001657575.1 Bacteroidales bacterium Barb4 | reverse complement strand
CATAAAACGCTTAGCACAAGGTTGAGATTTTTTGTATTTATCACCGTATAGTCGTTGGTTGTATTCAGTGTATTGGGGGTATAAAGCTTGGTGCTCTGGGAAGTATTGTTTAATAATGTGTGCAATTAAGACTGTACCGGTAATTTCCTTTTGCAGTTGCTCACGAGCTTGACCTGTTATCTTTTCTAAATTAGACCACATTGAGTTATAAAGAATCACAGGGGCGAATTCCCGAGATTCTTTAGCTGTTAAGTTTTTCTTGCCGGTGTCAGATAGCATCTGTTCGTAACGATTAGTTAGTTCGATACGCTTAGATTGGATCTGCGCAACGTTATGGTATAAATTCATTTTTACTTCGTAAGCAACTTTTTATGTTAAGTTTGAATATTTTCGTATAATAGTAATGTTGTAAGTTTAGGTAAGTTGCTCAAAAATCGGGCAACCGGTTAAGAGTAACTCGAAAGAGTTATTTTTATTTTACCGGTGCCACTTTATCAATAGCAACTTCTTTAAAACGTTTTAAACAATTTACTATTACGCTAGATGATCAGTCCAACATAGTCAGGATGTTTCCCTGGTAGGCTTGTTTAATCCCAAAGATTGTTGTAAGTTTAGGATATAAATGGTTTCTACAATACTAATGATACTCGGAAAAAAGTATAATTTTTAAAAATATATCATAAAATGTGGCATTTGGTTAGCGTTTCAGTGTAATCTTCTTCAGATTTTATAAATTGGTCCGGACAATCCTCCGGATTAATATTGATCAATTTCTTGGGACTTCTTTCATTTAAAAATTCGAAAGATTCACCAATAGTTTGGTGACACGTTTCGAATTCAGTTGATGTATTTTGTGTATTAATTTGAACTATTTTTCCACTCTGTTGTTACGGTTTCACTAAAAAGTGCATCACGGGCGTCTTCATAAGCATGCAAAATTATGTATTGCCTTTCTATTTCTTCTTTTTGAGAAGGCACTGAATAATCTTGTTTTTTAAGCAAGGTTGCTATGACGTTTGTTTGTTGTGTTATTTGTATGTTGATTGCGCCCGAAAGTTCTATTCTCTGTGCTTCGGTTAGTTTAATAGTGTATATCCACCCCATATTTATTCCTTAAAACAACCAAACATTTAAATTTCTTTTTCCATTAAAGCCATATGCGAACCACCATCGCTTGCCAAAATTTTATGTATTTTCCAACCGTCGGCTGCGAGTTCATTCAATCCTTTTAAATCACTTGCTCTTCCTCAATTACAATCAAAAACACAAATATCATATTTTCATTTTTTGCTTTTTATCATCGTTCTACTCCTGCATAAGCAATTATAGCGTTTTCTATTAATTAATTACCTACTTACCATTTGGAAAATAAAAATACCAGATAGGGTTTAATGCGATCATCTATCTGGTGTCAATTTTGATTTTTAATACAAACTAAACTCTTGTGTAAAACGACAATTTGGCAGTTTTTGGGTCATTTCATTCGATTAAAATGTCACGACAAGGCCTGATGGACCATCCAAGTCGAACAATTACTCGTGTTTTGTAATTATAACGCCTTTGACTTTTTCGTATGTGGCCAAATCTTCTTTAATATGGTGCAATAGCAAATCGTTTGCTGTTGTGCCAAGACGTTGGCACATAATCTTGTATTTATCTGCTAAAGGTGCTTCGATGTGTGTGCTGACTGTTTTGTAAACCTTACCCAATTGCTTGTTTATCTTTTCGGGTCGTTTAATTAAATCTAAAATAATAGTTGATGTCATATTAAGCAACTTCAATCAATTGGGTAAGGGCGTCAATCTCTGCTACAACGCCAGAATCGACGCTGACGCGGTTTTCTTGCGCTGCTTGGTATGAATTCTCACCCAACATGTAAATACACTCACGTTTGCGCTCTATTAGCTTCGCTTTACTAAACGTTGCATAATGTTTCTTAAATCCCTGTATTCTTTGTTTTGTTTCCATTGTTGTTCTCCTACATGGAATAATTATAACATATCTCTATAATTTAGCACTATATTTTGTAGATACTTAATAATAAATAAAAAAATCGAAGGGATTAACTAAGTTAATATTCGATTTTTAGAGCGATTATTCTTGGTAGTATGGATTGATTTTTTGCTCAGCACGTTCTCATTCGTCTTCATCGGCTTGTTCGAACTTATCTAAATCTTGGTGCAAAGCACAAACGTCGTAAATTGTTGATTGATAACCTTCGATTCAACTCTGCCAGATGCCGTTTGTTCAACAGCCTAAAGCTTCATTGACAATGACGTAGTCGTTGCCTTCGATTATTATTAGCTTATTACCTACAAATTTCTCATTTAGGTATTTCAAAGCTAATCGATCTTTCATTTTAAGTACGCTTACATCTAAACATTTAAATCAGAAAGCAATTAATTGAGTGTCTGACATTATTTCTGGATCGAATTCAAAGTCCACGCAAATACCGTTATGTAACAAATACATTTGGTCT
>LBCX01000072.1 GCA_001657575.1 Bacteroidales bacterium Barb4 | reverse complement strand
AGTTTGCTTCTCGAAGAGTCCTTCGACAAACGCCCTCCCCGCAAACAGTTTACCATCAGCAAGGTCGGCAAGAAGCCTTTCCGCGAGAACGACAGCAAACACCCGTTCAAGAAACCCTTCAAGAAAAAAGGGGACAATTAAATGAATATACTACTGTTAGGTGCCGGAGGGCGCGAACATGCGCTGGCATGGAAAATCCGGCAAAGTCCGAAAACAACACAGCTGTTTATTGCCCCCGGCAATGCGGGTACTGCCCGTGAGGGAACGAATGTCCCTTTGAAGGCGGACGACTTTGCCGCTGTCAGGGACTTCGTCTTATCCAACCAAATTGATATGCTTGTCGTAGGCCCCGAAGACCCGCTGGTGAAGGGTATCTATGATTACTTCCGCGAGGATACGGCGTTGGCGCATATCCCCGTTATCGGGCCAAGCAAAAAGGGAGCGCAGTTGGAAGGCAGCAAGGATTTCGCCAAAGCCTTCATGCAACGCCATGCAATACCCACCGCCCGCTACAAAAGCATCACGGCGGAAAATGTAGAGGAAGGGTACGCCTTTCTCGAATCCCTTCCCTCTCCTTACGTATTGAAAGCCGACGGCTTGGCTGCCGGAAAAGGCGTGCTGATTATAAACGACCTTGCCACGGCTAAGAAAGAGTTGGGCGACATGCTCGGCGGAATGTTCGGCGAGGCGAGCCGGACGGTGGTCATCGAGGAGTTTCTCGACGGCATCGAATGTTCCGTGTTCGTCCTGACCGACGGCGAACATTATAAAGTCCTCCCCGTAGCCAAAGACTACAAACGCATCGGCGAGGGCGATACCGGCTTAAACACCGGCGGCATGGGTGCCGTATCGCCCGTCCCCTTTGCCGATAAGGCATTCATGGCGAAGGTGGACGAGCGTATTATCCGCCCGACCATAGAAGGCTTGCAGTCTGAAGGCATCGTTTACAAAGGCTTTATCTTCCTCGGACTTATCAAGGTGAAGGGCGAGCCGGTGGTGATAGAATACAACTGCCGCATGGGCGATCCGGAAACGGAAGCCGTCATGCTCCGCCTCCGCAGTGACTTGCTGGATCTCTTTGAAGGAGTGGCTGAGGGCAACCTGCATCTCCGCACGTTGGAGACAGACCCGCGCACCACCGTCACTGTCATGCTCGTAAGCGGCGGCTATCCGGAAGCGTATGAAAAGAGTAAGGTCATCAGCGGGCTTGACAAGGTGCCGCCGACAAGCATCGTCTTTCATGCGGGGACGAAAGCTGAGGGCGGACAAATCCTCACGGCAGGCGGGCGCGTACTCGCCATCAGTTCTTACGGGCAGGATAAGGCAGAAGCCTTGGCACAATCCTACACCGCAGCAAAGGCGATAGCCTTCGACAAGAAATATTACCGTAAAGACATCGGTTTCGACCTCTGACACGTATGCTTATGTTAATGAACAGGGTGATAAGCCCGCAAAGCAAACAGTATCAGTTGGACAAGTCGGGCACGTATGCGTATGTGCTCGGGCTTTGCCTGCTGTGTTGGGTGGCGGGCTATGTGCTGTCAATCGGCTTTCCCGTTGTCGCAGGAGTAGGCGATGCGCCTTTGTGGACAGCCGCCTGCCGCTTGTTTTCCGACAGGACGGCGACCTATCTCACCGGACTTTTCATTATGACGGTTGGGGCATTGCTGCTTTATCAGGCAAGTTATTCGCTACCGCTTATCAGGGAGAGAACCCTGCTGCCGTTGCTCCTTTACATGCTGCTGCTCAGCACAAGCATTCATTTCTTTCCGCTGGATGCGACCGCCATTGGCAGCCTTTTCCTCATCACGGCGGTTTACGTCCTCTTTACCTCCTACCGAAACGAGAACTCGATGAAGAAAGCCTATACGGCGGCTCTCCTGCTGGGCATGGGGAGCTTGTTCTGGGCACATCTCCTTTGGTTCTTCCCGCTGTTCTGGCTGGGGATGCACCTGTTCAGAGCGTTAAACGGGAGGACGTTTTCAGCATCGCTGCTGGGGCTGGCTACGGTTTATTGGATAGTGCTCGGCTGGTGCGTCTGGCAGAATGATTATTCGGCTCTTGTTCATCCGGTTTCGGCATTGGCAGATATGCACTTCGTAAGCCTCCGCTTGGAAAAGACCGGTTGGGCGGAATGGGCGGCTTTCGCCTGCGGGGTGTGCCTGACCGCGACAGCCGCGTTGAACATCCTGACGCGGAGCAATGAAGAAAGCCTGCGCACACGGCATTTCTTCTTCTTCCTCCTCTACTTCCTCCTGTTTGCCGCCGCCCTGCTCTTCCTGTACGACCGACGGACGGCGGAGGTGTTGCACATTGCCTGCGTGCCGGTGTCCATCCTGATTTCGCACTTCCTTACGGCGAAACGGAGCAGGGTGAGGTTTGCCGTCTTCCATTTCACGGTTGTCCTCTTCGTCACCCTCCTATTCTTTCAACTGTGGAAATTCTTATAACCTACGGTTACATCGGGGTGTTTGTCGCGGCTTTTCTGGCGGCAACGATATTGCCGTTCAGCAGCGAGGTGGTGCTGACGGGCGTCCTGCTGTCCGGTGCCGCCTATTTGCCCTGCCTTGTTGCCGCCACCATCGGAAACTTTCTGGGCGGTATGACCTGCTATTGGATGGGTATGTTGGGCAAAACAGAATGGCTGGAGAAATACCTCAAGATGGACGCCGCCAAACTGCAAAAGATACAAGACCGGATAAAGCACAAAGGCTCATGGATAGCCTTCTTCGTCTTCCTGCCGGGCGTGGGCGACTTTATCGCGGTCGCTCTCGGCTTCCTGCGCGGCAATGTGTGGATAGTAGCCGTCTCCATGTTCGCCGGAAAGGCATTGCGCTACTGGGTATGGATGGAGTTTGTCTATAAAGTGCAGGACTTTTTTTGAAAACAGAGTATGGAGTTGCAATGATGGCACAGCCAAAGGTATCCTGAAAGGATACCGGATTTCAGCCCCACATGAAGCGTAGCGAAATGTGGGGTTATAAGGATGATACCATCAAGGAAGTCCTGAAAGGACGACATAATACATATCGTTATATGCTGTATTGTAAATATCGCTTGTATTTATATCGTTCTTTCAGAACTCCGTTGGCGATATCATCCTTATAACCCCACATTTCGCTACGCTGCATGTGGGGCTGAAATCCGGTATCCTTTCAGGATACTCTTGCCCGTATATCGTTTTCCCAAACCAAACATTCCGCTCCGCTTCATGTGGGGCTGAAATCTTTTGCCCTTTCAGGGCATCGGGGAATATCAGCAAGTAACCTTGAGTCCTTTGAAGTAAGCCAGCTTTTCGATGTCGAAGCATGTGATATAGTCGTACATCTTGTTTACTTCTGCCTGCCCGTAGGTGATATATACTTCGGCGGAATGGCGGAAGCGGTCGTCCTTGTTCGTGTCTTGCAGGAGCAGGTAGCCGAATATGCAATGGGCGGCGGCTTCCACGAGGCGGCGGGCTTGGAAGTCAAGCAGCTCGTTGTCCTTCGCATCGGTCACACGCTGGACGGAAACTTCGTATCTGTCGGTCATGTCCATCAGCCTTTGATGCAGGATGAACAGTTCTGGTTTGTAATCAATGTCTTCATACTCGCGGATTTGCGCCAGATAGGTGCCGGTGGTGATGTGGCGGATGGCGGCGACCACTTGCAACTGTGTCGTCCCCTCGTAGATATTCGTGATACGTGCATCGCGGTAGAGGCGTTCGCAGGTATAGTCTTTCATAAAGCCGGAACCGCCGTGTATTTGGACGGCATCGTAGGCATTTTGATTGGCATATTCGGAGGTCATGCCCTTGCCTATGGGGGTGAAAGCGTCTGCCAGTTTGCCGTATTTCTTCAGTTCCAGACGCTCTTCCGGCTCCAGCTTGCGCTCTTTGGAGATGTCGTTCAACACCTTGTACATATCCACGAAGCGGGCGGTTTCGTACAGCATGGCGCGCGAGGCATCCGCCTTGGCACGCATCAGTGCGAGCATCTCATAGACGGCGGGGAACTCGATGATGGCTTTGCCGAACTGCTTCCGCTCGGAGGCATACGCATGTCCTTCGCGGTAAGCAGCTTCGCTCAGTCCCACGGATTGCGCCATGATGCCCAGACGGGCGTTGTTCATCAGAGCCATTACATATTTGATAAGCCCCAGCTTGCGCTCCCCGCAAAGTTCCGCTCTCGCATTCTTGAAGACAAGTTCGCAGGTGGGAGAGCCTTTGATGCCCAGCTTGTTCTCGATGCGGCGGACGGTCACGCCTCCGTTGCGCTTGTCGTAGATAAACATGGAGAGACCGCGACCGTCGCGCGTCCCTTCTTCGGAACGGGCAAGGACGAGGTGAATGTCCGCATCGCCGTTGGTGATGAAGCGTTTCACGCCGTTCAAGTACCAGCAGTTGTCTTTCTCGCAGAAAGAGGCTTTCAGCATGACCGACTGCAAATCGGAACCTGCATCCGGCTCGGTCAAGTCCATCGACATGGTCTCGCCGGCACATGCGCGGGGTATGTAACGCCGGCGTTGGTCTTCGTTGCCAAACTCATACAGGGTTTCTGCACAGTCCTGCAATCCCCAGAGGTTCTCAAAGCCGGCATCTGCACGCGACACGAGGTCGGCTATCATAATATAGGGTACAATCGGGAAGTTCAGCCCGTCATAACGGCGCGGCATGGCTATTCCCGACAGACCGGCTTGGCGGACAGCATCCAGATTTCGCTGTGTGCCGGCGGCATAGGTCACATGCCCGTTGCTTACCGTCGGGCCTTCATGGTCAACGCTTTCTGCATTGGGGGCAATAATATCGTCGCATATCCCGCCGACGATTTCCAACACCTTTTCGTAGCTGTCCATCGCGTCTTCAAAGTCAAGCGGGGCGTAGTCGTAGGTGTCTTTGTCGGCGTAGTTGCGTTCTTTCAATTCTACAATGCGCTTCATCAAGGGGTGATGCAGATGATGCTTGTATCCGATAGTATCTAAAAAATAGTTCATCTTTTTGAGGGGTTAGGAGTTAGTAGTTGGGAGTTAGTAGCTGGGGTAAGAAGTCCCGAAGGGACGGGAGATTTCAGCCCCACATGGAGCGAAGCGGAATGTGGGGTTTGCGGAAAGAGCGACCCGATGAAATCCTGAAAGGATGACAGGATATATATTGTTATATGTTGCATTATAAATATCGTTTGTATTTGTATCATTCTTTCAGAACTCCCTTGCCGGTGCTGTTTCTAAACCCCACATTCCGCTTTGCTGCATGTGGGGCTGAAATCCGCCGTCCTTTCAGGGCGCCTGTGTAGCTGTTTCGCCTTCTGCTTGGCTACTCTAACTACTAACTCCCAACCACTTATATATTACTTCGTATTCTGTTTATAGTATTTAATCATCTTGGGGAGTACGTCCTCTACCGTGCCGGTGATTACATAGTCGGCAATCGCGTTGATGGGAGCGTTCGGGTCGTTGTTTACGGAGATGATGATGGAGCTTTCCTGCATGCCTGCTATGTGCTGGATTTGTCCGGAGATGCCGCAGGCGATGTAGAGTTTCGGGCGTACCGTGACACCGGTTTGTCCGATTTGCCGGTCGTGTTCAGCGAAGCCCGCATCCACAGCGGCACGGGAAGCACCCACTTCGCCGCCGATAACGGCTGCCAAATCGTAAAGCAGGCGGAAGTTCTCTTTGGAGCCTACGCCGTAGCCGCCGGAGATGATGACGGAGGAGCCTTTGATATTGGTCTTGCTCTTCTCTATCTGGCGACTGATGACGGAAACGGCAAAGTCGGTGTCGCTTACGTATTTGGCGGCGTCATGCTTCTTTGTTTCTCCTTTATAATCGGGGCGCAGTATTTCCTTCTTCATCACTCCCTCACGGACGGTCGCCATTTGAGGGCGACATTCGGGATTGATGATTGTGGCTACAATGTTTCCCCCGAAAGCAGGGCGGATTTGATAGAGCAGGTTTTCATATACCTTGTTCTCTTTCTTTTCTTCGTGACCGCCGATTTCCAGCGAGGTGCAGTCGGCTGTCAAGCCGCTTCCCAGAGCAGAAGAGACACGGGGTCCCAAGTCCCTGCCGATGCTTGTGGCACCCATCAGGGCTATCTGCGGCTTCTCTTCGCCGAACAGTTTCACCAGCACGGACGTATGGGGCAAAGAGGTATAAGGATACAAACGCGCATCATCGAAAAGGTGAAGCACATCCACGCCGTAGGGGAATACCTGTTCTCCTATCTTGTCTAACTTATGCCCGATAGCAACGGCTTCCACCTTGCAGCCGAGGGTAGTCGCCAGCGACCGCCCTTTGGTAAGCAGTTCAAGGCTTACGTCAGCCACAATGCCGTCCTCTATTTCGCAATATAGAAATAGGTTGTTCATGTCTTAATTAGTAGTTAGTAGTTGGTAGTTAGAAGATATGTTGCGCAGATGCCCCGAAGGGGCAAGAGATTTCAGCCCCACATGCAGCGAAGCGGAATGTGGGGGGATGTGGGAGAATGTGGGGTTAAGAATGATGTCGGTAAGGAAGTCCTGAAAGGACGACCGAATAATGTGTATCGCATTGTAAATCATCGTTTGTATTTGCATCGTTCTTTCAGAACTCCCTTGCCGGTATCGTTCCCAAACCCCACATTCCGCTTCGCTGCATGTGGGGCTGAAATCTCTTGCCCCTTCGGGGCATCTGCGCAACATTTAGCTCCTGACTTATCCTACCGTATGATTCAGTATTAATTCTCTCATTAGTTCATCTATTGCCGCATCGGAAGGCTCTAACGTTTTGCTTTCTTTGGTTTGGAAGACGACGCTTTCGATTTTCTTTACTTTGGTGGGGGAGCCGGAGAGACCGCAGTGAAGGGTATCGGCGTTTACATCGGCTACGCTCCATTCCTGCAAATTGAGGTAGGGACGGCTGTTAAGCAGTTCCGTATAGTCGCTGTCGGCTTCCTGCTTTTCGCTGACGGTCTTTGCATGTTTGTATTTCTGCACGTACTTGGCATTGCGGGGACGGCAGTCGGGAGCGGAACCGTTGACGGTGACAACCAAAGGCAGGGTGCTTTCCACCACTTCCACACCCCGTTCCAAACGGCGTTTGACGGTTATCCTGCCGTTCTCCGCCTTTTGGATTTCTTCGGCGTAGGTGACTTGCGGCAAGCCCAGCTTTTCGGCTACCTGCGGGCCTACCTGCGCCGTGTCGCCGTCGATAGCCTGCCGTCCGCAAAGGATAAGGTCGTAGTCCTTTATTTTTCTGACAGCCATAGACAAGGCGTATGAGGTAGCCAGCGTATCGGCACCGGCAAAGGCGCGGTCGGTCAATAAAAAGCCGCCGTCAGCCCCGCGGTATAAACCTTCGCGGATGATTTCGGCGGCACGTCCAGGCCCCATAGTCAGCAGAGAAATGGTTGTTCCCGGGTAAGCATCTTTCAGGCGGAGAGCCTGCTCCAATGCGTTCAGGTCTTCCGGGTTGAAAATGGCGGGAAGGGCTGCCCGGTTGACCGTCCCGTCGGCTTTCATGGCATCCTTCCCCACATTTCGCGTATCCGGAACCTGTTTAGCCAAGACAATAATTTTCAAACTCATATTATCCGAATTAGTTAATTTCGTTTTTAGTGGGCGCAAAAATAGTCAAACATTCCTTATAACAAATAGAAACTTTCAAAATGTGCACACTCACGGGGTTTTTGTGTACTTATGTGGAAAAGCGGACAGGCGACCGCTTCACTATTACAACCGCGTCCCGTTCTAATGCATAACGCGAGATCGTCCTGATAAGGTATGCCGCCCTCCCCGAAAGGGGCAGCCTCACTCCCTTGAGAAGAACTACTTCACCCGTCCGAGTGAAGTAGTCGCACTCCCCCGAGTCAGGTAACCCCACTCCCCTGAGTTTGGTTACTTCACCCGTCCGAGTGAAGTAACCAAAGCTTGCCGAGAGGCGGTAATCACTGCCAACTCCCCCAACAAGGTTGAAAACGCCGGTATCGGCAGGGGTTGAGTCGGGGAGATTTGATGCGGCTGTCCTGAAAACGGATGCAGAAAAAGCAAAGCGATTGGTAAATACATATCTTTGCCGCACTAATTTTTAATACATAATGTATATGCGTAAATTATTTCGTATCTCTTTTTTAGTGCTCTTTCCGGCTCTTCTGGTCGGGCTGTTTGCTTTTAGCGAAGACACCTCCCCGTATAAATACGATTCGGTGCCCAATGATCCGCTGAAAGCACGTATTTACACGTTGGACAACGGGCTAAAGGTCTATATGACGGTGAATAAGGAAACGCCGCGTATCCAGACGTACATTGCCGTGCGCGTGGGCGGCAAGAATGACCCTGCCGAAACGACCGGACTGGCACATTACTTTGAGCATCTCATGTTTAAGGGCACACAGCAGTTCGGTACGCAGAACTACGAACAGGAAAAGCCGCTGCTTGATGAAATTGAACGACTCTTTGAGGTGTACCGCCAGACAACGGATGAGGCGGAGCGCAAGGCGGTGTACCATCAGATAGACAGCGTTTCGTATGAAGCCTCC
Organism: Bacteroidales bacterium Barb4; assembly: GCA_001657575.1. GTDB lineage: Bacteria > Bacteroidota > Bacteroidia > Bacteroidales > Tannerellaceae > Barb7. Next base: position 3,208 of record LBCX01000072.1, on the reverse strand, counting down.
AAGCTGTCCATCCCCAATGAATACGACAAGCTGATGTCTGCCATCGGTGCGAACGGGACGAATGCCTACACCAGTTTCGATATGACGGTATATACGGAAGATATTCCTTCCAATCAGGTGGACAACTGGGCGAAAATACAGGCTGACCGTTTCGAGAACAACGTGATACGCGGCTTCCATACGGAATTGGAAACGGTCTATGAGGAAAAGAACATGTCGCTCACCAGCGACAACCTCAAGGTGTACGAAAGTATGCTTTCCGTCCTTTTCCCCGACCATCCTTACGGGACGCAGACGGTGTTGGGTACGCAGGAACAGTTGAAAAACCCTTCCATCACCAATATCAAGCAGTATCACGATATTTGGTATGTACCAAATAATATAGCTATCTGTCTCTCCGGCGATTTCAACCCGGACGAGATGATTGCCACGATTGACAGGCATTTCGGTCATCTCAAGGCGAACGAGAACCTGCCCGAACCGCCGGCTACGCATGACAACCCGATTACCGCCCCCATTGCCAAAGAGGTGCTGGGCTTGGATGCCGAAAGCGTAAACATCGGCTGGCGTATGCCGGGGGCAGGCAGCAAGGAAAGCGATTTGCTGAACCTTATCGGCGAAATATTGTACAACGGCAAAGCCGGATTGATTGACGTGAACCTGACGCAGCAGCAAAAGGTGCTAAGTTCCCTTGCCGGAAACTATAGGATGGCGGATTATACCATGTTCGTGCTCGGCGGTCGCCCGAAACAGGGGCAGACGCTGGACGAAGTGAAAGACCTTCTGCTCGGTGAAGTGGAAAGGCTGAAAAAGGGAGAGTTTGAGGACAACCTGCTCGAAGCCATCCTCAACAACCACAAGCTGTTTCAGATGTCGCTACTGGAACACAACAAAGCCCGCGCGGATATGCTCGTTTCCTCCTTTATCAACCGGACGGATTGGAAGGACGAAGTGGAAAGCCTCGACCGCCAGAGCAAAATAACCAAGCAGGATGTGACCGCCTTTGCCAACAGCTATTTCGGCGACAACTACGCCCTTATCTACAAACGCGAAGGCAAAGACCCCAACGAGTTGAAGATAGAGAAGCCGGAGATTACCCCCATCGAAACCAACCGCGATGCCGCAAGTGCCTTCCTGACGGAAATACAGGAAGCTGCCGCCGCTGTGAAGCCCATCGAACCCGTCTTTCTCGACTTCGACAAGGACATTCAGAAGCTCCAGACAAAGACCGGTCTCCCCGTCCTCTACAAGCAAAACACGACAAACGACATCTTCTCCCTGCTGTACGTCTTCGACATGGGCAACGAGAACGACAAGGCGATGGGCACTGCCTTTCAATACATGAAATATCTGGGTACATCGACAAAGAGCCTGAAAGAAATCAACGAAGCCTTCTACAAGCTGGCTTGCTACTTTGATGTATCGCCGGGCAGCGACCGTACCTACGTAATCCTCGAAGGGCTTGCCGAAAAGATGCCGCAGGCTATGGAACTGTTTGAAGAACTGCTTGCCGATGCACAGGCGGATAAGGAGAAGTATGACAACCTCGCTTCCGACATCCTTAAAAAGCGGGCTGATGCCAAGCTGAACCAGAGCCAGAATTTTAGTGCCCTGCTGCAATACGCCATCTGGGGAGCGCAGTCGCCCTCCACCAACGTACTGTCAACGGAAGAGCTTCAACAGATGGATCCCGCACAGCTGATTAACCGCATCCACGCCATCAATACGTTTGAGCACAAAGTGCTGTATTACGGCCCTGAAAAAGCGCAGGATGTGCTGGCGGCTGTCGAAAAGCACCACAAAGTGCCCGAAGCCTTCTCGCCCATACCGGCAGGCATTGAGTTCAAACAGAAGAAAACGGAAGGAAGCAAGGTGCTGCTGGCGCAATACGATGCCAAGCAAATCTACTTTGCGGCAGTGTCCAACCGCGGGGAAACCTACAATCCCGCCATACAGCCTACGCTGGATATATATAATGAGTACTTCAGCGGCAGCATGAATGCCATCGTATTTCAGGAAATGCGCGAAGCACGCGGATTGGCTTATTCCGCCAATGCTTACCTGATTTCACCGTCGAAGTTGAAATACCCGTACATCTACCGCACCTTCATCGCCACGCAAAACGACAAGATGGCAGATGCCATGAAGGCTTTCGATGATATTATCAACAATATGCCCGAATCGCCCAAGGCTTTCGACTTGGCAAGGAACGCCCTGATTGCCCGCCTGCGTACCGACCGCATCACCAAATACAATGTGCTGTGGGCATACCTGAACGCCCAAGACTTGCAGCAGAACACCGACAGCCGCAAAGCCTTGTACGAAGAAGCGCAAACCATGACGCTGGAGCAAATCAAAGCCTTTCAGGAAAAGTGGGTGAAAGGAAGGGACTATACCTACTGCGTACTCGGCGACGAGAAGGATTTGGACTTGAAGTCCTTAGCCGAATACGGGCAGATACAGAAGCTGACGAAGGAAGAGATCTTCGGGTATTAATAAATACGAAACAATGGCAACCCTATTCAGTAAAATTGCAGCGGGAGAAATCCCCTGTCACAAAATAGCGGAGAATGAAGAGTTCTTCGCTTTCCTGGACATAAACCCTTTGGCTCCGGGTCATACCCTGGTGATCCCCAGGGAGGAGACGGACTATATTTTTGATATTGACGATGCAAAGCTGGGGCGTATGATGGCTTTTGCCAAAAAGGTGGCTGCCGCCCTGTCTGCCGCCGTTCCCAGCAAGCGGATCGGCTTGTCGGTGATCGGCTTGGAAGTCCCTCATGCCCATATCCACTTGGTGCCCCTCAACAAAGAAGCGGATATACATTTCGGAAAAGAAAAGGGGACACCGTCCCCAGAGGAATTAGCGGCGCTGGCGGCAAGAATACGGGAGAAATATACGGCGTAAAGACGCGATAATGGTGACCGATGCTACGCAGATGCCCCGAAGGGGCAAGAGATTTCAGCCCCACATGCAGCGAAGCGAAATGTGGGGTTATAAGGACGCCCGAATATGTATTGCATTGTAAGCTATCGTTTGTAGTTTGTATCGTTCTTTTAGAACTTTATTGACAGGCATTTGTCTCAACCCCACATTCCGCTACGCTCCATGTGGGGCTGAAATATCCCATCCCTTCGGGATTTCTGCGTAACATCAGTTGTGATTAAAAATCCCCGCCTGCCAAAAGCAGAGCGGGGATTTTAATTA
>LBCX01000071.1 GCA_001657575.1 Bacteroidales bacterium Barb4 | reverse complement strand
TTCAACGGGAAAGACCTGACCGGCTGGAAAGGTCTTGTGGAAAATCCCATCGTCCGCGCCAAGATGCCCCCCGCTCGCCTTGCCAAGGCACAAGCCGAAGCGGATAGGCAGATGCGCAACGACTGGAAAGCAGTAAACGGTTGCCTTGTCTTTGACGGCGCAGGCTTTGACAACCTTTGCACCGAAAAGCAATACGGCGATATTGAAATGTACATCGACTGGATGCTTGACCCCTCAGGAACGGAAGCCGATGCTGGCATTTATCTCAGAGGCGCACCGCAGGTGCAGATTTGGGACACGGCGCGTGTAAAAGCCGGTGCACAGGTAGGCTCCGGCGGTCTCTACAACAATCAGAAGCATGAGAGCAAGCCCCTGAAAGTAGCCGACAACCCCTTAGGCGAATGGAACACTTTCTACATCAAGATGACGGGTGACCGCGTGACCGTCATCCTGAACGGCGAAAAGGTAACGGACGAGGTTATCCTCGAAAACTACTGGGATCGCAACTGCCCCATCTTCCCCGTTGAACAGCTCGAACTCCAAGCGCACGGCAGCAAAGTCTATTACCGTAATATATATGTAAAGGAACTCCCCCGCAAGGAGCCTTTCACCCTCTCCGAAGAGGAACAGAAGGCAGGCTTCAAACTCCTTTTTGATGGCACCAACATGTACGAATGGACGGGCAACACGGCGGACTATACGATGGAGGACGGCACTATCTCCCTCGTGCCAGGTCGTAGTTCCGGCGGCAACCTCTACACCCGTGAGGAATACGGCAACTTCACTTTCCGCTTTGAGTTTCAGCTTACTCCTGCTGCCAACAATGGCTTGGGTATCCGTGCTCCGATGGAAGGCGATGCCGCCTATGTCGGTATGGAACTCCAAATCCTTGACAACGAACACCCCGTTTACAGTGATTTGGAAGACTACCAATATCACGGCTCAGTATATGGCATCATCCCCGCCAAGCGCGGCTTCCTCAAGCCCGTTGGCGAATGGAACTGTCAGGAAGTAATTGCCGACGGTAACCACATCAAGATAACCCTCAACGGCGAGGTTATCACCGACGGCAATATCCGCGAAGCCGTCAAAAACGGCACGCCCGACCACAAAGAACATCCGGGACTTTTCAATACAAAAGGGCATATTGCTTTCCTTGGGCATGGCTCGCCCGTGAAGTTTCGCAATATCCGCATTCTGGCACGGTGACAATGCAAATGCCCTATGCGACACAAGATTTTGCGTCTCATAGGGCATTTGTCTGGAAACCGTGTATGGCTAAATACTCACCCCTTTGGTAGCGAATTGGAACTCATCCTTGAGCTTGGCTACGACTTCGTGGACGCTGCTGATCTTTTCCGTCAGGTAGGCGTTGGCTCCTACGAAGGCGTAGCCTTTCTTCATGTTGCCTTTCGCGGCGTTGTAGAGGGCTTTGATGATGCAGTAGGGGCTTTTTTCGTAATCACAGGTTTTGATGCAGTGGAAGGAACAACTGCGAGGTTTTTCTCTGCCGTCCTGCACATTGCGTATAAACTCGCCGGCTATGGCTCTGCCGGGCATTCCGACGGGGCTTTCGATGATTTGTATGTCCTGTTCGTGGGAGTTTACGTATTCCTGTTTGAAGATGTCGGAGGCGTCACATTCTTCGGTGGGAACGAAGATGGTACCCATTTGCACGGCTGAGGCTCCCAGTTTGAGGAAGCGGGCGATGTCTTCACCTGTGCTGATGCCGCCGGCGGCGATAACGGGGATGTGCTTTACATCGTGGTAGGATTGGGCTACGGATACTACTTCCGGTATGAGGTTTTCCAATGCGTAGTCGCTGTCTTCTATCTGTTCCCTTTTGAAGCCGAGATGACCGCCGGCTTTGGGCCCTTCTACAACGAGGGCATCCGGCAGGTAGTTATAGTTTGCCAGCCATTTGGCGCAGATGATCTTTGCCGCTCTTGCTGAGGATACGATGGGGACGAGTTTCGTAATGCTGTCTTTCGTGAGGTGCGACGGCATGTCAAAGGGCAGTCCGGCTCCCGCAAAGATGACGTCCACCTTTTCCTCGATGGATGTGCGCACCATGTCGGAGAAGTTGGACAGGGCTACCATTATATTGACACCGATAACGCCTTGCGTTTTCTCGCGCGTCTTGCGCACTTCTTCGCGAAGTCCCCAGATGCAGTTTTTCAGGTAATCGGGGGACTGCTTGTAGAAAAGCCCCAATCCGGCTACCGATATGACACCGATACCTCCTTCATTTGCCACTGCCGAAGCCAGCCTTGACAGTGACACGCCGACACCCATTCCCCCTTGTATGATAGGGAGTTTGATTTCCTTATTTCCGATATAAAACGATTTCATATTCATTCTTGATGAGATTTGGCGGCAAACGTAGTAATAAAATGGGGGGATGCAATTATTATTATAGGGTAAAAGCATTAAAAATAGCATTCCTGTTTTCATATCTTCTTATCCTGCCAGCGGGCATGGCGGAAGTATAGCAGGCAAAGGCTCAGCAGCAGGACAAAATAGAGGATTTCCGCCGTGAAGCAGACATGGACGGGCTGGCGCATTTGCAGACCGATGACGTAGAGGAAGAGGCAGTAGAAGAAGAGGGTGACAAGTTCCAGCAGGAAGGCGGCGCGGGTGTTGCCCGTTCCCGACAGACCGTTGAACACGATGCTGCATACGGCACTGAGCAGGATGGCGATGGAGATGATATAGAGCGAGGGGACGGAGTCCGCGATGAGTTGCGGGTCGTTTGTATAGACGGATACGATGGCGTGGGGCATGAGGCAGACAAAGGCTACCCAGACGGTCATAACGGCAAAGGAGAGGCGGGACAGTTTGCGTATAATCGGAATGACTTGCTCGGATGCTCCCGCACCGATGGCGTTGCTGACGAAAGTATTGGCTGTTGTGGACAGGGAATGAACGGGGATAAAGAGGACAATGTACACGGAGCGCACGATGTTGGCGATTGCCAGTTCCCGCTGCCCCAGCCTTTCCACAATCATAAAGAAGAGGAAGAAGGTGCTCATGGATACGAAGTATTGCATCATGGAGAAAATGGAGATGTCCAGCACACGCTTCAGCAGGGCAAAGTCGAAGGAGCGGAAGCGGTCAAGTCCGTATTTGCGGATGTCCACCGTCAACCGTGTATATATAAGGAAGAAGAGGATGGATACGGCTTCGGCGATGACGGAGGCGATTGCCGCGCCTTTAATGCCCATTTCAGGGAAGCCAAAGTTGCCGAATATGAGCAGGTAGTCAAGCACCACATTGACGAGTGCCGTCAGGATGGCATTCAGCGTCAGCATTTTTGTCCGCGTGATACCAACAAAGAGTGCGCGAAACATCATGCTGCCGAAGGAAAAGAAGAAGCCGAACACCCGTATGTCGAGGAAATCCGTTGCCGCCTGCATAATCTTGTCCGAAGAAATCATCACGCCCATAATGTCCTCCATAAAGAGGCGGGAAAGGGTGAAAAGGAAGGCAGCCAACGCCAGCAGGAAAAGTACACCCTGAATCATGACGGGACCTGTCTCCCGATAATTCCCTTCCCCGTTCCGCCGGGCTATCACAATCTGCGAGCCGGTAGTGAAACCGAAAGCTATCGTGATGCAACAGATATAAAAAAGACCTCCCATAGCGGACGCCCCCAATTCCACTTCGCCTACCCGCCCTAGAAAGGCGGTATCGGTCACATTGATGGCGTTCTGCGCCAGCAGGCTCAGAAAGATGGGGTAGCTTACGCCCCATATTTGCTTGTTTGTTTGCATACTGTTGGCTTGTCAGGCGACCTGACGCACCCGCTTTTACAGAAGTTTGTTGGTAAGAGTGTCGGGGAAGACAACGGTCGGTTTGAATTGTTTAGCTTCTTCCAAATCCATCAGGGCGTAGGACATGATAATGACAATATCGCCCGGCTGAACCTTGCGGGCGGCTGCTCCGTTGAGGCATATCGTGCCCGAATTGCGTTCGCCGGTGATGACATACGTCTCAAAACGCTCGCCGTTGTTGTTGTTTACGATATAGACCTTCTCGTTGGGGATGATGCCAGCGGCATCCATAAGGTTTTCGTCGATGGTGATACTGCCGGTGTAGTTAAGATTGGCATCGGTCACCGTTGCACGGTGAATTTTGGATTTAAGTATTTCTATTTGCATACGTTTTGTTGTCGTACCGGATATTGTCTATCAATCTCACCTCACCGCAAAAGACGGTGATGCAGCCTACTATATGATCGGAGTCCGACCAGCGGTGGACGGGTTTCAAGGTTGCTTCGTCCACTATCTCGTAGTATTCCACCCGCATCACGGGGTCGCTGTTCACGGTATCCACTACATAATTTATCACTTCCTGCACGCTTTTCGCGGCGGTTAATCCGGTGCTCTCCTTCAAGGTACGGGCTATCAGCGGTGCTTTCCTGCGTTGCTCCACATTGAGGCGGGTGTTGCGACTGCTCATCGCCAGACCGTCCGCTTCGCGCAGAGTGGGGCAGGAGCGGATGACTACGGGCAGTTTCAACTGCTTCACCAATTCGCGGACAACCGCTATCTGCTGAAAATCCTTTTCGCCGAAGTAAGCATTGATAGGCTCTACGGCAGCAAACAACTTGCTGACAATCTGCGCCACACCGTTAAAATGTCCCGGACGGGCAGCCCCTTCCATCACCTGCGATACCCTGCCGAAATCAAACACCCGCGTATCGGGCACGGGATACATCTCTTCCACCGACGGAGCAAACACGTAATCGCATCCTGCCCTTTCCAGCAGCGCACAGTCGGTATCAAGCGTGCGTGGATAAGTATCTAGATCCCGTTTGTCGTTAAATTGTGTAGGATTGACGAATATGCTGACCACGCTGATGTCGTTTTCACTCACACATCTGTCAGCCAAATTGATATGCCCGTCGTGCAATGCACCCATCGTCGGCACAAAGCCTATCTGCCGGTTGTATTGCCGTTCTTTTTGTAAACTCTCTCTTAGTAAGGCGGCCGATTGAATCACTTTCATCCGGAAAGGTGCTTTTGCTTTTTAAAATGAGGGCGCAAAGCAAGCAATTAAATACGGCAAATGAAAGAATTTTAATATCTTTGTACCGTTTTCACAAAAAAGCGATAAAATGGATGCAAAAAGAGTATTGTACATAGCGCAAGAAATTGCCCCGTACCTTCCGGAGTCTGAAATGTCAACTCTTTGCCGTCGCCTTCCACAGGCCATTCTGGAACACGGCAGGGAAATCAGGACGTTTATGCCCAAGTATGGAATCATCAACGAGCGGCGCAACCAGCTGCACGAAGTGATTCGGCTCTCCGGCATGAACCTCATTGTGAACGACACCGACCATCCGCTTATTATTAAGGTGGCTTCCATCCAATCTGCCCGTATGCAGATTTACTTTATCGACAATGAAGACTTCTTCTACCGCCGAGACATTATGGCGGGCAAGGACGGGAAGGAGTACATTGACAATGATGAACGCAGCATCTTCTTTGTGCGGGGTGTGCTGGAAACTATCAAAAAGTTGCGCTGGATACCGGACATCATCCATTGCCACGGCTGGATTTCGGCTCTGACGGCTTTGTACATCAGACGAATGTACGCGGACGACCCCTGCCTCAAAGACGCCAAAATCGTTTACTCAATCTACGACCAGACCTTTCAAACGCCTTTCCGCAAGGAGTTTCCCGCCAAGCTGAAACTTGACGGAGCCAAGGAAGAAGACGTGGCAGCCTTGAAAAAGGACTCCGGCTATACCGGACTGACCAAACTGGCAATCGACTTCTCCGACGGCATTATTCAGGGCAGCAAAACCATTCTGCCTGAGTTTTTGGAATATACCGCCGCCAAGCAAAAGAAATTCCTTCCCTATCAACCCGCCGATAACTACGTGGAACCGTTCAACGCCTTCTATGATGAAATCTTGGGGGTGTAAATACTTGCAGGGCTTAATTATAGGTTGCAATTTTGCCCCGTTTGAATAAATAATCATAATAACAAATGAAAATCAGACACTTAATACTTGGGCTGTGTGTGGGCATAATTGTCCTCGGCGGCTGTGATGATGAATGGAGTTCGGTAGGGACAAGTATTCAAGAGGATGGCGATAAAATCTCCGTGAATGTGGATACGTTCCGGTTTGAGGCATCCACCGTTCGATTGGATTCCGTGTATGCGCGGACTACTTCCGGTTTGTTGGGTGAAATATACGATCCGGTTTACGGAATGTTGAAATCCGATTATATCAGTCAGTTTTATTGCCCCGAAGACTTCCGCTTCGCTTATACGCCGAAGGGTGGAAAGATTGATTCGGTGGAGTTTCGCATTTATTACACTTCGTGGGCGGGCGATTCGCTCGTTCCCATGCGGGTGCAGGTGTATCTGATTGACAAGCCGCTCGAAAAGCATTTCTACACCAATGTCAATCCTGCCGATTATTGCAATATGCAAAAGCCGCTGGGGTCAAAAGCCTATACGGCTTACGACAGGAGCGTGCCCGATTCCGTGCACTCGGCTATCGTGAACGGCGAAGCAACCTTCCACCCGCAAATCAACATCACCCTGCCGCAGGAATTGGGGCAGAAGTTCTACGACGAGACGCTGAACAACCCTGCTTCGTTTAACAATCAGGAAGCCTTCAACCGTTTCTTTCCCGGACTGTACGTCACCAACACTTTCGGCTCCGGCAACGTCATCAATGTCGAGTTGTCCTACCTCCACATCTATTACAGCTGCATCATCGAAGGGAGCGCGGGGCAGGATTCGCTTGTCAGTAGGATGGAAAAGTTTAACGTAACCCAAGAAGTCATCCAGTTGAACCGCTTCCAACACACGGATATGAGCAATCTGCTCCAACCGGACGAAGACTTCACCTACCTGAAAACACCGGCAGGCGTAAGCACGCGCATCGTCATCCCTGCCTCTCAAATAGCCTTTGCTGTGGAAGGGCGTATCCTCAACAATGTGCCGTTCGAGCCGTCCGCCATGCCTCAGGAGGGCTACGACTACGCATTGACCGTCCCGCCCTACCTGCTGGTCTTGCCGGAAGACTCCGTAAAGTCCTTCTTCGAGAATGGCAGCATTGAGGATAACAACACTTCCTACCTTTTCGCCTACAATGCCTCCACGCGCACTTACTTATACAGTCAGGGTCAGGGCACAAGTTATTCCGTTATGAATCTGTCCAACCTGCTGAAATATCAGATGGAGAACGCCGACGGCAAGGATTTGGCATTGCTCGCAATCCCCGTATCCCGCCAAACGACCACCGATGGCTACGGAAACATCTACACCACCTCCCTCAGCCACTATCTCTACCCCTCCGGCGTGAAATTGCGGAAGGATGCGGAGAAGCGGAACATCGTAGTTACTTCAAGCAAGTATGGAGGGCGATGACGGTTTGCCATACTTGTCGAAAAAGAGGATATTACAGGCAAAAGGATTATTTTAGAATTATAGAGACGCAAGATTTTGTGTCTCTATTTTTTGGTGGTTAGAATACTAAAGCAAAAAAGAAATAAACGGGCAAAGGAAAACGGGAAAATAAATAACTTCAGTTGCAGGCAACAAGGGCTTCTACCCCCTCTTCCGCAACTTCTTCCGTAGTTTCCTTTTCTTCTTCCCCTTCATCTTCTCCTTCTTCCTCATTGCCTATGCCTGCTCCGAAGCGGCTTATGCTTAAAATCATGCCGATATAGGCGCAGTTGATGAGTGTGGAAGTTCCGCCGCGGCTTATCAGGGGAAGCGGCTGACCTGTCACCGGAATGAGATCGACCGCCACGCTCATATTGACAAGGGCTTGCACAACAATCAGCAGTCCGCTTCCCATCACCAGATACCGTGCGAACGGCGTATTGCAGCGTCGGGCAATGATACCGACCCGTATCATCAATATAATGTAGAGCAGGAGGACAAAAAGCCCGCCCACAATGCCCAGCTCTTCAAAGATGATGGCGTAGATAAAGTCGGCGTAAGCCTGCGGCAGGAAATCTCGCTGCTGCCCGTTGCCCGGCATACGTCCGAACAGTCCGCCGCGGGCAATGGCGATTTTGGCGTGTATCTTCTGATAGTTGTCGTCGGTAATTTTGATCACCTCGTCCTCATTCTCCGCCGCCGGCTCGTAGAAGCGTTCAATCCGCGACTGCCATGTGGCAGAGCGGGGAACATACTTGTTCAGCAGATCTCCGGGCATGAAATGCAGCAGCAGGAACAACGCCACTCCCGCCAACACCATCACCGCCCCCAGCTGAAACAGTTTCATCAGAGGCGTCTGCCCGACAAACATCAGCAGAAAGCAGACCGCAAAAAGCAGGGAAGCCGTCGAGAAGTTCTCCGGCAGTATCAGCAGGCAGACAATGCCCACGGCAGCGACAATCCACCGGAAAACGGTCGTTTCGGAATAGAGATGCCGCCGGCTCATCATAAAGGAAATAAAGATAATCAGCGACAGCTTGGCCATCTCCGAAGGCTGAAAGCGGACGCCGAACAAGTCCATCCAGCGGGACGACTCGTTTATATCCTTCCCCATTACCAGCGTTATTCCCAGCAGGACAACCGACACCGGCAGCAAAATCACCCCGCCGGCAAAGAAGCGGCAGGGCAGATTATGCAGCACGAGGACAATCACAAAGCCGCCCAGCAGGAACGTGCCGTGGTGCATGATAGGCTCCCAGTGGTTCGCCGTTTTGTACGCCAGCGTACTTGTGGCACTGAACACTTCCACCATTGATATAAGACACAGGAACATGAATATCACCCATATCACCCGGTCGCCCTTGAACAGCTTGCTTGCCAATTCCACGTTTTAACGATGAACGGTGAATGATTAACGGTTAGCAATGTAGTTGGCAATCCAGTCCCCGACTTCTTCCGTCGAAGAAGCATGGCTGCCGGAGGCGATGTCTTCGGTTACAATGCCGGCTGTCATGGAGGCATCTACCGCTTGGCGGATAAGGGCACCTTCTTTCGGAAGGTTAAAGGCATATTCAAACATCAGGGCAGCACTCAGGACAGTAGCCAGCGGATTGGCGATGTTCTTCCCCGCCGCTTGCGGATACGAGCCGTGAATGGGTTCAAAGACAGAGGTATGGATGCCGATGGAAGCGGACGGGAGCATACCCAGCGAGCCGGTGATGACGGAAGCCTCATCGGTCAGTATGTCGCCGAACATGTTCTCGGTGACAAGCACATCGAAGCTCTTCGGCCACTGGATAATCCGCATGGCGGCATTGTCCACGAACATATAGTCCGTTTCCACATCGGGATAGTCCTTCTCAATCTCCTGCGCCACCTGCCGCCAGAGGCGTGAAGTGGCAAGCACATTGGCTTTATCGACAACCGTCAGCTTCTTCCGCCTCTTTTGGGCATATTGATAGGCAAGGCGGATGATGCGGTCGATTTCTTCGCGGGCATAGATGCAGGTGTCGTAAGCCGTGTTCCCGTCCTCGCTCCTTCCTTGCGGGCGACCGAAATACAGTCCGCCCGTCAGTTCGCGAATACACATAAAGTCGGCGTTTTCCACCAAGTCGGCACGCAACGGGGACTTGTGTATCAGCGACGGGAAGGCTGTCACCGGACGGATGTTGGCATACAGCCCCAACTTCTTGCGCATGGCAAGCAAACCCTGTTCGGGGCGAACCTTTGCCGAAGGATTATTGTCATACTTCGGGTCGCCGATAGCACCGAAGAACACGGCATCGCTCCGCATACAGAGTTCATGCGTGGCATCGGGATACGGATTGCCGAAGGCATCAATGGCGACGGCACCGACAAGAGCTTCTTCATAACTCAATTCATGTCCCGACTTTTGGCAGACGGCTTTCACCGCCTTCATGCCTTGACGGACGATTTCATGGCCGATCCCGTCGCCGGCTAAGACTGCAATATTCAATTTCATCTGTTCTTATTTGATTTCTTCTTGGTTGAAAAATTCTTCCCTGTTGAAAAACGCATATTTCGGATCAGAGGGGATGTAGTTGTCATCCTCCCACAAGCTGCTTGTAATCATCAGATCGGCACCGTAACGGTTGCAGGCAATGGGAATGTTATGCACCCTGCACTGGCGAAGCAGCATCTGTATATCCGCTTCATGCGGCTGCGGGTTCAAGTCGTCAATCAGGAAGATAGCCAGATTAATCTCCTTGCGGACAACCATTGCGGCAATCTCCGCATCACCACCCAGCGGGCCTGAGTGCATGCAGATAATCTCGGCATGTACCCCCCTCTCCTCGAAAGCCTTTGCAATCAGACTGCCGGTCGTTCCGGTACACACCAGCTGATGCTGCGACAAATTCGCGGCGTTATGACAAGCCCATTCCACCATATCCTGCTTCCGCCTGTCGTGCGCCACAAGCGCGATAGTTAATTTCTTCATTGTGCTTATTATTTCATTTGGTGACTATATCCAACTTTACAGTTGAAAAATAGTAGTTACTGATGTTACGCAGACGCCCCGAAGGGGTTAAAGATTTCAGCCCCACATGCAGCGCAGCGGAATGTGGGGTTAAGACAAATGTATATCAATAAAGTGCTGAAAGAACGATACATAAACGATGGTTTACAATGCGATACAATTCGGTCGTCCTTGCAGGACTTACTTACCGACTTCATCTTTAACCCCACATTCCGCTACGCTGCATGTGGGGCTGAAATCTTTAGCCCCTTTGGGGCATCTGCATAACTGTTTTTCAACTGTAAAATTGGATATAGTTACCTTTCATTTATCAGTTCTGAAAAGCCTTGACAAAAACGCCCGCAAGATACGCAATTATTGGCGACATGCAGTTTATACTCCTGTTAGGGGTTCATTAGTTTACCTCCTTTAATGCGCTTGACAGCCCACCCCATATCCGCATCCGAATAGCAGACCTGACCATATATATCTCGCAGGATGTCAGGCGTCAATCGCTCAAAGTCTTCTTTTCTTACCGTTATAAAAAGCCCGCCCATGTCTGCCGCACCGGGACTTGAAAGGAATTTGTCCGTCCCTTCGGCGGCGCATTGCCAAGGGCGATGACGGCGGCGGGGGATGAGGATAAGCGTCTGTCCCTCTTGCCGGTCGCAGAGGGCGAAGAGGTTCATTTTCGGTTCCGTTTCGTCCGGCTCGATGTCCAGGGCGTTATAGACGGTGCGGAACAGGGCGGTAGCCGTTTCCCTTGTTCGGGCTTTGATGACAAAGCAGTTGTGCAGGTAATCGGTGAGGGTGTAGAGCCTGCCGCCGGAGGTTTCCAAGACGAGTCGGGAGCGGCTCAGCTGTTCGTTCAATTCCCGTTCGACAGGCATTCGGCGGCGGGTGACGGCTTGGAAGTGCAGATGGTCGGGGGCGGAGGCACCGCTTTTCGGACCGTTGTAGAAGACGGTGCAGGCTTCCAGTTGGCGGGACAGGTCGAGGAAGTCGGCGAAGCGGGGGAGGATTTCCTGCGCCGCGTGTTCACGTGAGGAGATGGTGAAATGTTCGGGGAAAATGGGGTAGGGGTTGCACAACAGAAAATACTCGGTGCCGAAAGGGAGTTTCTCCTGTTCCTGCGGAAGGTGGTGCGGACACAGGAAGCAGGGGCGTTGGCGGAGGGATTGTTCATCTATTTTTGCCGATGAGGAGGGCATTCGCGAGGGATTGTATTGTGCTTCTATCGTGAAGCCGCCCATATCAAACCGGCGGCTTTGTATGTTCGCATACGCTTTGTAATTCTCCCGTGCCAAGTGCCATACGGTCAGTTGGCGTTGCAACAGTT
>LBCX01000347.1 GCA_001657575.1 Bacteroidales bacterium Barb4 | reverse complement strand
TACGCCTTTATCGGTGTCGGTCGCGATGACGGTGCAACGGCGGGGGAATATGCCCCTATATTCTATAAGAAAGAGGTATTGACCCTATTGCGCTCCGGTCATTTCTGGCTGTCGGAAGTTACCGATCGCCCCAACAAAGGCTGGGATGCTGCCCTGCCGCGCATCTGCACGTGGGGCGAGTTTGAGAGGGACGGCAAGAAGTGAAAGTGCCAAGCTGGTGCTGGCAAAAATACAGGAAATGTGCGGCAGCGAACCGGTCATCCTCGCAGGCGATTTCAACGTTGATCAGCACGATGAAAGCTACGCCCTGCTGAACAATTCCGAAACATTGGATGACAGCTACGAACTGTCTCCCGTCCGCCATACCCTCAACGGAACATTCAACAACCATAACACCACCGGCTTCTCCGGCGAGCGCATTGACCATATATTCGTAAGTCCCGCCCTTAAAGTCCTTCGCTACGGCATATTGATAGATACATACCGCAGCCGCGAGGCAGAAAATATCTATGTGGCACGTACTCTTTCAGACCATTATCCGGTGGTGGCGGTTATTAAGCTAGCGGAGTGAAGGGATTTATTGCCTTGCAGGGAAGGGCAAACGCATTATATGTTATACTTTACGCAGCATAAGTTTGTGCCACAAAAGAAGGAAAAGACAGGAATGTAAAAGATGGAGGAGTATTGACAATGTAGTTTTCCAGAAAGTGGGGGCAAAGGAAAAGTGCTTTTTTGTAATAGGCAAGTAATAGGATCGTAATAGGCAGGTAATAGAAAGGTATCGGTCGGATGACAAACTGTCAGAGGGAGTATTGGAAGGATGTGTTATTCTAGCAGGAGGGGTAGGGGAAGGATGGTATATTTTGGCGGGAGACAGTATGAAAGCGGTGACTTTTTGTCAAATAACAAGGAAGGAACGGGGTGGATTGTGTTACGTATTATTAACGGGAAACGGTCTTGTTTTGTGTTAATTAACCTTTGGTGACTATATCCAACTTTACAGTTGAAAAATAGCTATGCAGATGCCCCAAAGGGGCTAAAGATTTCAGCCCCACATGCAGCGTAGGGTTTAAAGATGGAGTCGGTAAGTAAGTCCTCGTATGTTAGCCCCTTGTTAAAATTAAGGAAGTATCTCATAAATTTGCAGTAGCATTTGGAGAAAAGAAGGCACGGGAACAGCAAAGAAGTCCAGGATAACAAACAGGCATATCGTCTTTCAGATCTTGCCCCGTGCCCGTTTCTCTTTCGAGTCCGAACAAGTATCTAAGGAACAGTTATAAAATTCTGTATCCTGCATATATTTACGAGGACAGACGGTAAAGGGAAGTTTCTTTTTTCACCGGCAAACATATAAAAAAACAGGTTTATGAAGCAAGTAGCAGGGATTGACATTTCAAACTCCAATGATTATGAAGGCTTCAAAGGCTTCTTGGAGTGGTCGGTCAAAGGAGTGTCCTTAAAGTATGTAATGGAAGCTGCTGGGTGTTATCATGAGGATTTGGCTTGGTTCCTGCATGATAACGGACAGGAAGTATGCGTGGTGTTGGCAAACAAGATCAAGCACTATGCCAAGAGTTTGAATGTAAAAACCAAAACGGACAAGGCGGATGCGGCTCCTATCGCAGACTTCGGTTTGGAAAGAAACGTGTCGGGTGCCAACTCCATGCCATGGAACACTCGCATCACAGGAATGCCCGTGTGACGGCACTCAAGACAGGACAAATTGAGTTTTACACTCAGGCAGCAGAAGAGATTGAGACTTAAATCAGAAAGCTGGTGGAAGAAGACAGAGAATTAAAAGAAAAGACAGATGGGATTGATCACCGTTGTGACAGTATTGTGCGAAACAAACAGCTTCCGGCTCTTCAGCAACATCCGGCAGGCGGTAAGTTACGCCGGATTGGACGCGGTGCTCAAAGAGTCGGGAAAGTTCAAAGGCAGGACAAGAATCTCCAAAAAGGGGAATGCCGCCATCAGGCAATGCCTGTTCATGCCGGCCCTGTCGGCGGCCAATCACAATAAAAACATGCAGGCTTTTTACGCGAGGATTGTGGAAAAGAACCCGCAAGCCAAACGAAAGGCAATTGTTGCCTGTATGCGCAAGCTGCTGACACTTATATTTGTGTTATGGAAAAAGGAGGAGGAATATGATGAAAATTATCTCTGGGGCAAGAATGTCGGCAAGGCACGGACGAAAGCTGACCGGCGGGAGGAAGCACCGTCTGCGGATAAGGGAAAGCGGGACACAACGTGTCCCGCGTTTGATAGACCTTGCCGTACAATGCACGGATTACGGTCTTCACTTAACGGGAGCAAAAGTGTGGATTAATCCGTATCAGGGTTACTTTTAACAAATTTTATTTGGAGCCAATCATAGTATCTGAAAGGACGATCGGATATATATAGCATTGTAAACCATCGTTTATAATTTGTATCGTTCTTTCGGAACTTTATTGATATACATTTGTCTTAACCCCACATTCTGATTCGCTGCATGTGGGGCTGAAATCTTTAGCC
>LBCX01000070.1 GCA_001657575.1 Bacteroidales bacterium Barb4 | reverse complement strand
CTGCGCTCCATGTGGGGCTGAAATCCGGTGTCCTTTCAGGACTCCATCGGGTCGCCCTTTCCTTTAACCCCACATTCCGCTGCGCTGCATGTGGGGCTGAAATCCGGTGTCCTTTCAGGACTCCATCGGGTCGCTCTTTCCCTTAACCCCACATTCCGCTGCGCTGCATGTGGGGCTGAAATCCGGTGTCCTTTCAGGACTTCCTGACTGCATTGTCTTGTAACCCCATATCCCTAACCTCATATCCCTAAACCCCACATTCCGCTACGCTGCATGTGGGGCTGAAATCTCTCATTCCTTCGGAATGAAACTGCCCCCCTGACAGGGTCTGAGAAAGCCTTATTCTTTCAGATTATCCAAAAATACATCCATCATCCGCTTGGCGGCGATAAAGGAGCTGACTTCGTTGTTCAGCACCTGCTGTTCGGCGGTTGCCAGCAGGCTTTCGACGGCGGGATTGTGATAGAAAGAGTCGCGCAGGCTTTCATTGATGCTTTCGTACATCCAGTACTTTGCCTGCTCGTTGCGCTTGCGGGCGAAGAAACCGTTGCCTTTGGTGTAGCGGGTGTAGATTTCCACCATGTCCCATATTTCCTTGATGCCGAGATTGTAATAGCCGGAATAGGTGAGCACCTGCGGTGTCCAGCCTGATTCGGCGGCGGGGAAAAGGTGGAGGGCATTGCGGAATTGGGAGGCGGCGAGTTTCGCCTTGTCGATGTTGTCGCCGTCGGCTTTGTTGATGATGATGCCGTCAGCCATTTCCATGATGCCGCGCTTGATGCCTTGCAGTTCGTCGCCCGTGCCGGCAAGCTGGATGAGGAGGAAGAAGTCCACCATCGAATGTACGGCGGTTTCACTTTGCCCGACACCGACGGTTTCCACGAAGAGGGTATCAAATCCTGCCGCTTCGCACAGCACAATGATTTCCCGCGTCTTGCGCGCCACGCCGCCCAGCGAACCTGCCGAAGGAGAAGGACGGATAAAGGCGTTTTTCTGCCGCGACAGCTCTTCCATGCGGGTCTTGTCGCCGAGGATACTCCCTTTGGTGCGTTCGCTGCTGGGGTCGATAGCCAATACCGCCAATTTATGCCCCTGACGGAGGAGGTGCATGCCGAACACATCTATGGAGGTGCTTTTTCCGGCACCGGGAACGCCCGTGATACCGATGCGCACCGATTGCCCGGCATAAGGCAGGCATTTCTCAATAATCTCCTGCGCAACCACCTGATGTTCGTGCAAGGCACTTTCCACCAGCGTAACGGCTTGGCTGAGAATGGTAATATCCCCTTTGAGGATAGCCTCCACATATTCTGCCGGCGTGTATTGTTTGCGCTGGACACGCCCTTTCAGGTAGGGATTCACAATGGGAACATCCGTTATCCCCTTGTTCACTTTCAACCCTTTGTATGATTCATCGTTCTCCGGATGTTGCATGATTCACAAATATTAGCTGATGTTATACATACCCCTAACCCCTAACATGGTTTGAAACCATGTTAGGGGTTGTTGTTAGGGGGCGTTACTTTTCATTTACGAGCAACTGCAATCCGTAATCCTTATAAAAGGGAAATTTTGCATCGGAACTGACAAGGGTATGTTTATCGGCTATCGCTTGAGCGATAAGCATCCGGTCGAAAGGTTCCTCATGTATTTTCCTGTCCGTCTTTGAAACAGGCAGCTTTTCAAGTGCTTTGATATGCTTGGCTTCAATCGGCAGGATGTTAATCACACGTTCTTGCAGACGGGTAATAATCTTATCCAAATTGTAGTCAAACGTTATCTTTCTCAAGGATTGCAGAATGACAATCTCGCGCAAGGTTTCTACACTTACATAATACGGATGTTGAAAATAGTCAATGTCTTCGCGTATGTTTTTATTGAGACGGTCATCATCATCCAACAGCCAAATCAAAATATGCGTATCAAGCAAATAGCTGTTCATAACGGCCCCAGGTTAAAGATGTCCGCATCCTTGTCGTAATGAATCTTTCCTTTCATCCAACCGGATAATCCCCTTGGCTTAATCCTGTCTCTTGCTGATACGGTTTCTTCTGCCTGCTTGGATACTTTCTTATCCGCTACTTTCTTTGTTTCTTCTTTTGTTTCCATTTCATTAAAATTTAACAGTGTTAATATTACCCCTAACAGGGTTTCAAACCCTGTTAGGGGTGGGGTTGGGGTTGGATGACGAGGGGACGGGTATGCCTGTTCAAAGACGTTCCAGTTGCAGGGTCTTTGTCGGCTCGTCGCAGACTTCCGTGGGACCGAAGTATTGGATGGGACCGGGATAGACGTAGCTTGTTGTCAGTGCCCATTCTTCGCGTTTGGCGGCGAAGGCTTTGAAGGGTGCGCCGTCGAGTTCCACCAATGCTTTTCGGATGACGGGCTTCATTTCGCCGTGCCGCTTTTCCATGTTCATCATCATGGTGACGGGGATGCCTCCGGCAATCCAGTGGTCGGCGGGTGCGGTGGTATTGCGGACGGACGACATGTAGCCGGTCTTCCCGGAGGCTATCAGGCAGGAGGCTGTGTAGCCCAGTGAGTAGCAATAGTCGGCATCATAATTGGACGGTGCAGCACAACGCCCTTCATAGCCGAAGAAATGGTGAAGGGCTGAGAATTTGCCTTTGAATGTGCCTTCCTTTTTCCATTGAGCCAGTTTGCGGGCAACCATTTCGGAAAGGAGCTTTTCGGTTTCAATGAGGGACACCTGTACGTTGCCGTGCGGGTCGCGGTCTAAGGTCAGCTGGCGGGCAACGCCTTCGGGGAGGCTGGCGTAGATGTCGGAGTTTTCCTTTGTCAGCTTGCTTATGATATGGGCGCGCTGTTCGCTTTGCCCGATTGCCTTAAACTCGGCATCGTGTTTGGCCAAGTAATCGTTCAGTTCGGTAATCAGCCGCTTGATGGCGGGGATAAACTCAATCAGACCTTCGGGGATGAGTATCGTGCCGAAATTGTTGCCGGCATCGGCGCGCTTGGCTACGACAGTGGCAATGTCGGTTATAATGTCGTCCAGCGACAGGTTCTTTGCTTCCACCTCTTCGGAAATGATGCTGATGTTCGGCTGTGTTTGAAGGGCACATTCGAGGGCAATGTGGGAAGCGGAGCGTCCCATGAGCTTGATGAAGTGCCAGTATTTGCGGGCAGAGTTGCAGTCGCGTTCAATGTTGCCGATGACTTCGGAATATACCTTGCAGGCAGTGTCGAAACCGAAAGAGGTTTCAATCTGTTCGTTCTTCAAATCGCCGTCGATGGTTTTCGGACAACCGATGACCTGTACGCCTGCGCCTATCGCCTTGTAGTATTCAGCCAGCACACAGGCGTTTGTGTTGGAATCATCTCCTCCGATGATAACCAATGCCTTGATGTCAAGCTGCTTCAATATTTCAAGCCCTTTGTCGAACTGCTCTGTGGTTTCCAGCTTTGTCCGCCCCGAACCGATCATGTCGAAACCGCCCGTGTTGCGGTATTCGTCAATAATGTCGGCAGTCAGTTCCCTGTATGTATGTTCAATCAAACCGGCGGGACCCAAGATAAAGCCGTACAGGCGGGAAGCCCTGTTGACAGCCTTGATGCCGTCGAACAAGCCGGCTATCACGTTATGCCCGCCCGGAGCCTGTCCGCCGGAGAGGATTACGCCTACATTCATAGCCGCCACCGCCTTGGGGTTGTTGTCCTTTTCAAAGGTAACCAAGGGCATCCCGTAGGTATAGGGAAACAGTTTCTCAATATCAGCCTGATCGGCTACCGATTGGGTGTTCTTGCCGTCGGCTGCCTTTACGGCACCTTGCAATGCAACGGGAACTTTCGGCCGGTAAGCCGCCCGTGCAATCTGTAACGCACTTTTAGTCATTGTCTGTTATAATTTTTGAAATTGGATTAGTTTATCGGACGATAAATTTCATACTTCCCTTGCCGGCGGCTGTCAGTATATACATGCCGGCGGGCAGGGTCACGGGATATGGCTTGTCGGCACTGCCGGCTTTGAACTGCAACACCTTCCGTCCGCTGACAGTGGTGACGGTGATTATCTGATTTTCCAGATTGACGAGATGCAATGCCTCTTCTGTATAGTATGCCTTTGCTTCGGCAGGACGGATAGTTTCATTACCGACGCCGCCGCTGTTTCCATCATCAGCATTATTATTATCATTGCTGCCGTCACTTTCAAAGACTGCCACAAGCACCAATGCCTTTTCTACCGCGAAAGCATACTCCGTTTGCTCGGAAACGGGTACGCCGTCCTGTCTCCATTCCACAAAGCGATAGCCTGTCCGGGCAAATGCCTTAAAGACGGCTTGCCCGTTATAGGCGAATTTACCGTCGCCTGTAGTCCAGCCTTGAGCAGGGTTGTAAAGGGCTTTGACGGTATAGCCGCCATTGTCCGGTTCAAAGTTGAGATAGACAATCGTATCCTGTGTCAGGAGGAAGTCATAGTGCTGCTCCGTAATAATCGAATCTCCGGACAGCCAGTGGGTAAACCAGCTGCCGTCTTCGACAACGGATTTTAACTTTACCATGCCCGCCTCATGCTCTCCTGTGCCTTCCGCATGACCGCTTCCCGTTCCCGTGTAAACTACATTCACATTGTACCTGTCCTTTGCAAAACGGGCAATGGCGGTTATATCCCCTGTTACAGCGAAGATATAAGAGCTGTCGGCGGAAATAAGACTCCAGTCCTTGTCTGTCCATCTCTCAAAGTGATAGCCTTTGTCGGCGGTTACATTCACGGTAATTAATTCCCCGCGGCTGAAAGTGCTGTCCGTTGCGGGAGTTATGCTGCCGCCTGTGCCGGCGGATAATTTTACATGATAAAAGCGTTCCTGTACCAAAGTAGCCCAGATACTCGTATCACTTACAAGGACGAATGAAAAAGTATCTCCGGTGAATATGAGACTGTCGTTTTTATCCCTCCATTCTACAGTGCCATAGTCTTTCGGATTGACGGGTACGGCAGTTAATGTTACTGTCTCTCCGTAAGCATAGCGGCCTCCGCCTGCCACATCACATCCCTGCTCAGCAGACGGGAGGGCGAAAACGTTAAACATATCCGGCTCAAACCAGGCTTTGACTATCAGATTATTTATTACAGAAGGTAATGTGAAAGAATTGTCGGAGGAGAGGACACTGCCGTTCTCGTCTGTCCATTCCTTAAAGTGATAACCGTAAAGGGCTTCGGCTTCCAATACCAACTCAGCCTCGTGTTCATAGAGGACTGTCGTATCTCCCTGCTCGTGTATGCCCGTTCCATATTTTATTCTACCCCCCGTATTGACGGACAACTTTACCTCATATTTCATTTTCTCAAAAAGAACCCTGATGTCCATATCTTTTTCCGGATGGAAAAAATAGGGGTTTTCGGAAGACAGGATGTTGCCGTTGTCTGTCCAGTTCGCTACACGATAGCTGTAATAGGTGGATGCCTCCGCTTTTACGATGTCGAAGTAGGTGTAAATACCGTTGGTCGAGTTTAGCGTGCCAACGTCTGCACTGTCGCCGGAAAACGTTATGTTATACCAGTCCATTTCCAAAGAAACCCGAAGGTGAATGTCACTTGTCAGAAAAAGTGTATAAGAACGGTCGAGTGATAAGACATCACCGTTTTCGTCTGTCCAGCGCACCGCATGATAGCCTTTTTCGGGCGATAGAAGTGTTACCTGCTTGCTGTAAGAATACCGGTATGCAGTGTCTGTTTCTATTGCTTCGATGATAACCGTATAAGAATGGAAGATAACGGTTAAACCGTACCAACCGTAAGCGTAAAATTCATCTGTCCCTTTGGGTATGTGGACGATGCACGATGCCGGTATGTCGGCAAAAGCAGAGTCTCCAACGTTCATCAACTCCGGGCGGGTACTTTCAAGAGAAATACTTTGCAAACCTGAGCAGGAGGCGAACGCACGTTCTCCGATTGCCATCACATTGTCCGGAATAACAATGGAGTCAAGGGCGGCGCAGGCTTCAAAAGCACTATTCCCCAAACCTCTCAGACCTTTCGGAAAGTTTACGGATGCCAATAACGGGCAATGCGCAAAAACCCGATTGCCTATGGTTTGAATATTATCCGGAATAACAATGGATGCAAGGGCTTTGTTCCCTTCAAAAACAGATTCTTCCAGACTTGTCATTTGGGGTGAAAGAGTGGCAACAGACAAGGATCTGCACTGATAGAAAGCCCTGTCCCCCACGGTTTTCACGCTGTTAGGAAGAGCAATGAAGACTAAAGAAAAGCAATCGGCAAAAGCAAACCTTCCGATACTTGTTACACCGCTTCCCAATTCAGCGGTCTCAAGGCCGGAGCAACCATAAAAAGCATATTCGCCTATGCTTGCTACAGAAGTGGGAATAGAGACGGAGGTAATATTCGTATTGGCAAAGGCGTTGTGTCCGATACTTTTGATACCATCCATGATCTCAACGGAAGTAATGGTTGTATTTTGTTGAAAGGCATTGCTCTCAATTTCTGTTATAACGTATTCCTTTGTTTCGTAAAAGACTGTCGGGCGGATGACAAGTGCGAACGGGCCTTTATAATCATTGTTAATAGATACGGTAGCTGTGCCGTCCTTCTCATTCAGCGTATAATTAATCATGTCTATAACCTCTGCTTCCATTGTCCGAAACATGCCGGTCAGACACAATGCGAATAGAATGATCCCCCTTCTCATACCCATGTAACTTGTTATGATAATATCATGCTTGCAAAAATTCCTGCAAAAATAGATAAAATATCGGATGCCATGCACGCCCGACATAACTTTTGACAGAGTTTCAACCCTATTGAAAATAGGGTATTTTTGCCGGAGTTTTTTATTCAACCATTTAACAGGTCTGCTCATGCAACGAAGAAATTTTGTGAAGGCTGTCGGCATTATGGCGGCGGCTCCGGCGATTCAGGGTATTGCTTCCCCTCTTGCTCCCGCGTCTGCGAAGAAGGAAATTTATGAATGGCGCATTTATACCCTTACGGGCGGCGGTGATTTGCCGGATGCCTTCTTCAAGGATGTGCTGATTCCCGCTTACAATCGTTTCGGCATACAAGCCGGTGCCTTTGCGCCTTATAAAAAGGAGGAGGAAGAGAAGCGGCATATCCTTTTCATCTATCCGGATTTGGAGACTTTCCACACGGTAAAGAAGGAGATTTGGAACGATGCCGATTTCCGCAAGGATGCCCAGCCGTTCTTTGATGCTTCGGCTTCTTCGCCTGCTTACGCCGCTTTTGATACCTATTTGAGCGAGGCTTTCGACAGGATACCCGTGCATCGGACGCCGGACAAGAGTCGCGGTCTCTTTGAAATACGCATCTACCGCAGTCCCAATGAGGAAGCCAACCGGCGCAAAGTGAAGATGTTCAATGCCGATGAGATTGATATATTTGACAAAGTCGGGGTTAATTCTGTATGCTACGGTGAAGTATTCGCTGCTCCCCGTATGCCGTCCGTCATGTACCTCACGTGGTATAAGGATGAGACGGCTCGTGCCGAGGCCTGGGCGAAATTCGGGGCACATCCCGACTGGCAGCGTATCCGCGCCCTGCCGGAATATGCCTATACGGCGACTGACAATCAGAGTATATTCCTTTCTCCTCTGCCTTATTCGCAGTTATGAGGAGCAGTTGGCTGAATGTACCCCTGCCAAAGATTATCTGAAAGCATCACTTGGATTATCTGATAATATTATCTTTTCTTTGCTACCTTAAAAAACAAGGCTAATGAGGATGTTTTGCCGATGCTATAACGTATTGAATAACTTTATGAAAAAGTCATTGCTTCTGACAGTTCTAAGTTTGTGTTTCTCAACGCAGGTATCGTTTGCACTAAAAGAAGCCCAAGAAGACAGTGCTCAATTTATAATAGACCGTATTGTTTACCGTAAGCTTACAGATTCAACTGTCAAGGTAATGGGGAGCACCTACGCCCCCGAAGATCGTGGTTATTCAATTGTCATACCGTCATACGTTCAAAAACCCCGACCGAGGTCGGATGATGATCTGCATTCAATGACTTGGGACGGGTATAATCAACTGTTGTACACTTTGCTTGTTGGCGAGGATGTTTTTTGGGAGAATATTTGGGATATTGACTGGGAGACACTGTTTGATGATGTGCCTGCTGATTGGGGTCCTTTTCGGGATTCTTTTTCGGGGATTGATCCGAATCCTATTTTGGATGATTTTGAAAAGAAACTGAATGCTTTTCTTGATTATACTTCACTGACAGTGGAATGGAAGGGGATACCGGACGTGGTATTCCGCGTTGACGCTATTGAACCGAACGCTTTTGAGGATGATCATGTGAGGTATCTTGTACTGCCTCCTTCACTGACCATAATTGGTTCCGACGCTTTTAATCATTGCGACAGGCTGGAAATGATATACACGTCAAAGAAAATAACATGCACTTCACAAGACCATTATCTCGACAGGATAGTTGAGGATATAACTGCCGAGCTTCCGCCTTCACTAACTATAATCGGGGATTACGCTTTTGCTTATTGCTTTGTCTTGACTTCGACAAGCATTCCAGGCAGCTTGAGATATTGGGGTTACAGAGCATTTTACGATTGCCTTCAATTGCGTTCGGTTACAATAAAAGAAGGTCTGGATGAGATTCCCGAGGAGATGTTCCTCCGTTGCTGGAATTTAAGTTCCGTATCATTTCCCCGTTCCGTAAAAACCATACATAAAAAGGCTTTTGCCTCTTGCGAAGCCCTCAATTCTTCTCTCCCGCCCTGCGTTACAGCCATACATGACAGTGCTTTTTATAAATGTTATTCCCTCTGTGTAGCGTCTTTTCCGGAAAGTATTGAGACAATAGGAGATGGAGCATTCTATCAGTGCGGCAGTGTTCCCACACCTCACAAGTTCGACATGCTTCTTCCAAAATCCCTGAAAACAATAGGGAAGCGGGCATTCTATGGGAATGACTGGATTTCAGTGATTAAATCGTCGTTGGAGCATATCACCGTCGAGGCTTTTTCCTGTTGTGCAAATTTATATGCCGTATATCTTCCCAACTCTATTAAGTATGTAGATGATGCTGCTTTTAAGGATTGTCCTGCATTAGATGAGATACACCTGCTGATGGAAAATCCGGAAAGTGTTGTTTTCGGTTCGAAAGTATTTGCCGGAGCACAGAGCGATTGCAAGATTTATGTTCCGGCGGGGTTGGAGACAAACTACGGCTGGCACCCCGATTTTGGCAATGCAAATCCTTTCCTGTGGAACGGCATTGAAGTGGCTGCCCATATATATACTCTCTCCAGTGTATCAGGCGACATCAACGCAGGAGAAGTAAATCCGGAATTTAGCGGCAAATACAAATACGCCACAAAAGTAACAGCAACGGCAAGTCCGAGGTTTGGCTCTTATTTAGCCTGCTGGACAGACGGCGACGGACAGATCCTTTCATACGACAACCCCTATACTTTCCCCGTTACGGCTTCTGTAAATCTCAAAGCTAACTTTAAGGATATATCCATAGCTGTCTCAGCCGGAGCACACGGTTCCGCTGATTTCTCACGGGACTGGTATCTGTATAATGACCAAGTGTTTATTGTGGCTATTCCGGACAGCGGCTATGTGTTTGCCGGTTGGGAAGACCTCAACAACCACAATCAAATCATTTCCACAGAAAATCCGCATACGCTGACTGTTGACGGTGAGTTATCCGTCAGGGCGAAATTCTCCCCAAGCAAGTATCAAATAAACTTCCTCTCGGAAGAGCACGGCTACTTACGTTATTACGACACTGTTTTCGACTACCTGACTGCCGCCGAAGTACACGCAGTTGCCGATTCCGACTATCATTTTGCGCATTGGGAGGATGAGGACGGCAATATCCTTTCCACAGATAATCCCTTTATATTTAATGTTGTCGCCTCTGCAACCGTTAAAGGCGTTTTTGAACCGGATTTATACGACATCTCAGTTTTTACGGAACACGGCACAATCGCTCCCTACGAGAAACGGATGCCGTATAACACAACGGCAGAAATACGGGCTGTTCCCGACTCCGGCTATAAACTTGTCAAATGGACGGACGAGAAAGGGCACGTACTTTCAACCGACAATCCCTATTCGTTTCCCGTTGTCGGAAACGCGAACCTTTGGGCGGTCATTGAATGGGCATCCTTTCGTGTCACATTCCCGGACGCCTTTGGCGGCAAAGCCGAGCCGGACAAACCCTTTTACGAAAAAGGAGAACGCGCGGAATTGAGAGCCATTCCGAACTCCGGCTATAGTTTCGTCGGCTGGATAAACAACAGCAGTTCATACCTCATCTCGACAGACAATCCTTTCACAATAGAAGTCAATACGGATATAGATCTTTTTTACCCGTATTTCGCATTGGTCGGGAGTCTGGTCAATACTGCCGTGAAAGGCGGCGGCAGGGTGATACAGGAAGCATACATCCTGAATCAAGCGGCAGAGCTGACAGCCGTGCCGGCAGAGGGTTATCATTTCAAAGGCTGGTCGGACATGAAGGGCAATTCAGTGACAACGGACAACCCTTACCGGTTCAAAGTGACCGGAGCGGTTGATTTGATTGCCCATTTTGAACCGAACCTGTGCACCGTCATACTTTCCGCAGAAAACGGCAGCATAAGGTTTGGCAGCGGTTCCTTTTCCTATCCCTACGGTACAGTCCGCCTGCTTGAAGCCTATTCCACAGAGACCGATTTCATTTTCTCGGGATGGATTGCCTCCGACGGCACAGTCCTTTCAAGAGAAAATCCCTATCCCCTTGTCGTCAGCGGGGATATATCCCTTTGTGCCAAATTTACCAAATCAAGCAACATCCGCAGCGGAGAAGGCGGTTACATAAGGAACGACAGCGAATCAAGCCCGTCAAGTGCCTGGACAACATACACGGCTGTTCCCTACGGCGGCTATCATTTCGTCGGATGGAAGACGGGTTATACCAATTATTTATCCGTTGTTTCAGTAAATCCGTCGCTGACCGTCAGGGCAGATGAAAACACGGGATACCTCGCAGTGTTTGAACCCCTGACAGGGTTTGAAACCCTGTTAGGGGTTGCATCCGAAGGCAGCATCCGCTGGTACAACAACACGCTGCACATAACCGGTTTGCAGGACGACATCATAACCGTAACATCCCTAAACGGCAAACAGCTGCTTCGGTTTAAGGCTGATTCCGATGATGTTCAATATCCGGCCTTCCTGAGCAAGGGAGTGTATATCGTAAAAGCCTCTTCCGGTAAAACACGGAAGTTTATAACAGGAATAAACCCCTAACAGGGTTTGAAACCCTGTTAGGGGTTCTTTTTGGATTTCCGCCATTCTTCTTGGATTTCGGCTATTCTTCCTGTTTGGCGGCTATTCTATTTGAATTTCGGCTATTCTTCTTTTTTAGCGGCTATCTTTCCTGTTTAGCCGCTATCTTTCTTTTTTAGCGGCTATTCTTCTTGTTTAGCCGCTATCTTTCTTTTTTAGCTGCTATCTTTCTTTTTTAGCCGCTATTCTATTTGTTTAGCGGCTATTTATTTGAATAGCGGCTATTCTTCTTTTTTAGCGGCTATTCTATTTGTTTAGCCGCTATTCTTCTTGTTTAGCCGCTATTCTTCTTGTTTAGCGGAAATTCAAATAGAATAGCGGCTAAAAAAGAAGAATAGCGGCTAAAAAAGAAAGATACATTTTTCTTAACAAAAGAAGGGGAGAATGTATTTTTTTGTAATGAATACACAAGGTAGGGGCGACGCATCGGGCGACAGACCCGCCGACAGAGACGCAATTTTTTTTGTAAAAAAAGGTGATAATATAGTTACAATTAAAAACGCATCATT
>LBCX01000346.1 GCA_001657575.1 Bacteroidales bacterium Barb4 | reverse complement strand
TTATCAACCACATAATCGTTATCCTTCGCCTTCCCAATCCTGAGCTTCATTCTCCTCTTGGTTTCTCACTTCTGTCTGTTCCAGCTCCCTTTCCATCGATTCTTTCAACGTCTTCAAAGGCTCTCTGGGGAAGGTCAGTTCGCGAGGCTTCCCTTCGCCCGCCAGCAGCAACAGCCGCTGTTTGGGAACGTTGATTTGGAGGATATGATTTTTATTGATGATATGGCTCTTTCCTACACGTGACAGAATAGCAGTGCTTCCGGTAATCTGACGTTCCAACATGGCTTCTATCTTTCCTATATTAAGAGAAATCGTAAACTGTAAGCCCCCCGATAAAAGCAGCTTGGTGTACGCCTTGTCCGCCTCGAAATAGAGTATCTTCCCTATATTGACGCGCAACAATTCATCCCTTGTCCTAATAACCAAATAGTGTTCCATAGCTTTCATATTCTTATTTCTTTTTCTAAGCCGCCAAAAGTATAGTTTCCCACTGATGCGGCAAATAAAAGGATAAGCAATGTTACTTGAAATAGCCTGTTAGGCTTTCAGGCAGATAGAAAGTATTGTTTTTATCCACGTAAATAACAACGGAGCTCAGGCGGATGTCTTCCCCGCCCTTGCGCCCCGCCTTGACGGTATCGGTAAACGGGGAGATGGTCAGTTGCTTCCTGCTGTCCTTCCTGTTTCTTACGACAAGGGTCGGGAAGGGTTTCGTATCGGAAGCCGGAAGTATTTCGCAATCATACTCCTTGAACACATCCGTATGCGGGGCGAATATCCTGCCTGTAATCTCATCCAGAGAAGACGGCAGATCAAGAACATCACAGAGGTATTTGTTCAACTCCACATTGGTGCGGCGACCGAGCGGAATGTCGCCCTGCGGATGATAAGCGGCAATAAACACCTCCTCGCCCGTATGCCCGCCGGTGGTAAAGCCGAAGCAGGTTTTTGAGGTAAGCAGTTTGGCAACGAAGGACGTGAGCGAACCGCTGTACATGGAGGCTTGGATGCCTTCGGAAGAACGTTTGTCGGCAGGGACGGGGCTGTGCGTGTAGTCCTTGCAGTTGTTCAGTGCATTCAGTTCTTCGGGCGACAGTTCAAAGCCGGCGTAGGTGCGGAAGATGTCCTGCACTTCGGCGTGCGGCGTTTCGTTAATCTTTTTGGCAAAGCCTTCGGCGGTCAGTTTGTATTGGGAGAACTGGTGAAAAAGCTGGTCTTTCGTCAGCTTGTCGTAGCCCTTGCAGTCGCTTCTGCCCAGACTGATGCCGCTATTGCCGTGGTCGGGCAGGATGATTACTGCCGTCTCGCCGTTTTGGCGGGCAAACTCCAACGCCGCACCGCAAGCGCGGTCGAAAGCAAGGAAGTCGCCTACCATGCCGACAGGGTCGTTGGCATGGGCTGCCCAATCCACCTTGCTCCCTTCCACCATCAGGACGAAGCCGTCAGGGTCGTTGGACAGCTTGCCGATGGCTTTGCGGGTCATCTCTTCGAGCGAGGGCTGTTCGTCAGGATTGCGGTCAAGGTCATAGTCCATTTCCTTGCTGCCGTAGAGTGCCCACATCTTGTCGCCCGTGTCGGTACGCATACCGTTCAAGTCATCCTTATATATATGGTAGCCGTTTGCCTTCAAATACTCCTCGTCTCCGGCAGAGAGGAGGGAGACACCGCCGCCGATGACAACAGACAGGTTGTTATGCGCCATCTGCGGGGCTATCCATTCGTATTTGCTGCGGTTGTAGCTGTGCGCCGAACAGTCCGCCGGCGTGGCGTGCGGAAACTCACACGTGAAGACAAGACCAACGGCTTTCCCCTGTGTCATCTTGGCAGCTTCCAGAACGGTTGTAAGCGGCTGATAGGCACGTACAGGGTCGGTCGGGTAAATGTCGTTCTCCCTGTCCTGTTCGGGATAGGTGGAAACATACCCCGTCCGGCTTGGGTATCCGGTCATGTAGCAGGATGTTGTAGGGGCTGAATCGCCGATGGGTGCGTTAGAGGAGAAAGTGCTGACCGTCCCGCAGAGGTAGGGGTCAATATTCAAGTCCGGCTTATCGGGATTGGCATACCATTGTGTCCAGCGGGAGATTGAAACAACAGGCAGTGAAGTGCCGTCGGGTATCATAATAATCAGGTTCTTCACCGCCCTCACCTTCTCCGGCGTAACGGCACCTGACGGCAGGACAAGCCATGCCGTCAGCAGGAAGAAATACATTCGCTTCTTATTCATATATTATATGTATAAACTGATGTTACACAAGCGTCCCTTCGGGATGGGAGATTTCAGCCCCACATGCAGCGAAACGGAATGTGGGATTTAGGGATGTCCACCCGCGTAAACCCCTAACAGGATTTGAAACCCTGTCAGGGGTAAAACCTTGTTAAGGACAGTTAGAGTCAGGGAATAAATTCGCGGGCAAAAGTAAAATTATTTGGATAAACTGATACTGATGTTATGCAAATATCCTGAAATCCTTTGCCATTTCAGGGCATTTGCGCCACATCAGGCTGTCGGGAAGAGGCACGGG
>LBCX01000345.1 GCA_001657575.1 Bacteroidales bacterium Barb4 | reverse complement strand
ACAGATAGCCGCGATATGTAATAGATAGCAGAAATCGGTAACCGCAAACGGAAATCGGTAACCGCAAGCAACTATCGGTAACCGCAAGCGGAAATCGGTAACCGCAAGCGGAAATCGGTAATTGGAAGTAGCAGGCGGTAACTGCAAGCCGCAGGCTGTTACAGAAAGGTTGCAGGCTGTTTTCGCAGGGTGTCGTCCGTAACCCCACATTCCGCTACTTAATACCCTAATTCTTTCAAATATTCATTCATTTTTTGCTGAACGGCTTTCAGTTCTTTTTCCAAAGAATCTATTTCCTGTTGTACTGCCTGTATATCAATTTCTTCTTCCTCTTCAAAGGTATCCACATAGCGAGGAATATTCAGATTATAATCGTTTTCGGCAATTTCGGCAGGTGTGGCAACGCAGGCGTATTTTTCTTCAACAACACCTGACGAAAATTTACCGGCAACAAAATTCCGATAGGTAGTCACCATGTGATTAATATCTTCCGGGCGTAATTTGTTTTGATTTTTCCCGGATTCGTATTCCCGGCTTGCATCAATAAAAAGCACGTTGTCCGTCTTTTTTCCTTTGTTGAAAATAACAATCGCTGCCGGAATACCCGTGCCGAAAAAGAGGTTGGCAGGTAGTCCGATAACTGCTTCCAAAAGATTTTCTTCAATGGTCTGCCGGCGTATCCTTCCTTCACTTGAACCGCGGAAGAGTACGCCATGAGGTACGACAATGCCTGCTTTTCCCCGTCCTTCGTAAGCCACCTCTATCATGTGACTGATAAATGCCCAATCGCCCTTGCTTTTTGGCGGAATGCCGCGCCAAAAACGATTGTCAGTGTCATGTTCCGCTTCATCCGCGCCCCATTTGTCTAATGAAAATGGAGGATTTGCCACAATCGTATCGAATTTCATCAGTTTGTCGCCTTCTCTCAGCTTCGGAGTTCGGAGTGTATCGCCCCATCGAATCGTGGCATTATCAAATCCATGTAAAAACATATTCATCATGGCTAATGCCCAAGTGCTGCCATTCAATTCCTGCCCGTAAAGAGAAAAATTATCACTTCCAACCTCTTTTCCTGCCTTAATCAACAAAGAACCCGAACCGCAAGTAGGGTCGCAGATACGTGCACCGGGATTGCTTTTCGTGAGTTTGGCAAGTAAAGACGATACCTCGGCAGGCGTAAAAAAATCACCGGCTTTTTTGCCGGCATCGCTCGCAAAAGTCGATACTAATACATATAGGCATCGCCAATCACATCGTTATTTTCAAGATGGGATGAATCAAAACTCAGTTTTTCGTCGGAGAAATCGACCAATAAATTCTTCAATCGTATATTCTTGTCTTTCGCGTCACCTAAGTTGCTGCTGTTAAAGTCAATATTTCTGAAAACGCCACTACCGTCCTCCCCACTCATCTTTTCCCGGTTTGCCTCTTCCAGATTGGCCAGTGCAATATTGATAAGTTCGCCGATATTACTGTCATTTCGATGTTCATACAAATAATCGAACGAACTCTCTTTTGGAATATTGAAACGCTCGTGTTTCATTGCCCTGTCAGCACGTTCAGCATCACCATTATAACGATTGAGATACTCATTGTATTTCGATTTATGCACATCACTCACATATTTCACAAAAAGCATGGTTAGGATATAATCCTTATACTGACTTGGGTCTATAACCCCTCTGAAAGTATCACATGCCTTCCAAACTACTTTATTAATGTCACTCTGCGTAATTTTCGCTTCCATTTATTTTTTATTTTTTAGTATTTCTATTATTTGTTTGTTTACAAGCTGATTTCGTAATTCTATAATTCTTTTATAAAGGAATTGTTCCCGTTTTTGCAGTTTGGCAATAGCAATAATCTTTTGTTGTTCGGCGATTGATGGCAAGGGATACGACAAAACAGGAAGCGCATTTTTGTCAAAGTCTTTAACTTGCAAATAATGCGCTTCTCCGTTGGGTGTTTCTTTAAGATAGACTCCTGTTTGAATGTCTGCTATATCCTTTATATTTCTTTTCGAAATCATACCATTGTAATTCCACTACAAAAATATAACTAATTTTGGTAATTATATATCAGTTTACAGTATTTCGGAACGTATAAAGCCCTTTGTTGTTTTTGTGTGCAGATTTTCTTTTTGTAATTAACTGATGTTACGCAGATGCCCTGAAAGGGGCAAAAGATTTCAGCCCCACATGCAGCGAATGCGGAATGTGGGGTTACAGGAACGACGCCGTCAGGAGTATCCTGAAAGGATGACAGAATATTATATCGTTCTTTCAGCACTTTATTGATATACATTTGTCTTAACCCCACATTCCGCTTCGCTGCATGTGGGGCTGAAATCTCTTGCCCCTTCGGGGCATCTGCATAGCTACTTTTTCAACTGTACGGAAGTAAGGTTTAATCGCAATGAAGTGGTTATCTTCAGGTATAAGACAATCTTTGGCGAGAGTTTGGATGCACGAATCATGGAAAATCAACGGACGATCCTGTTACTTGCCTATTACAAAAAAGTACTTTT
>LBCX01000069.1 GCA_001657575.1 Bacteroidales bacterium Barb4 | reverse complement strand
CCAAAAAGCAATAGACATCAATCCTGAATATGCAAAAGCTTACCATAATATGGGAAACGCTTACAATAAATTAGGAAAATTCGAAAAAGCCGTTGCCTGTTTCCAAAAATGAAGATGCAGACGCTTACTATAATATGGGAAACGCTTACAATAATTCAGGAAAATCCGAAACAGCCATTGTCTGTTACCAAAAAGCAATAGACATCAATCCTGAATTTGCAGAAGCTTACCATAATATGGGAGCGGCTTACAAGAATTTAGGAGATTACAACAAATACGAAGAGTGTATTAAAAAGCGCGACAAACTAATATCCGAATAAATATATGATGCAAATTAGTTTATATTATATCTAATGTTTCACGGTCGTCCCGAAGGGACGGGAGATTTTAGCCCCACATGAAGCGCAGCGGAATGTGGGGTTAATGGTGATGCCGGTAAGGAAGTCCTGAAAGGGCGATACAAATACAAACGATGATTTATAAACATATAATATTCGATCGTCCTTTCAGGACTTCTTTGATGGTGTCATCCCTAACCCCACATTCCGCTTCCCGACGTGCCGCTTCGCTTTACGTCGGGCTGAAATCTTTTGCCCCTTCGGGGCATCTGCGTAACAATAATTATCAACTTGAATTGGTCGCTGGGGAATGAAATGGACATAATTTAAAATAAAATATCATGGCAATTAATTTAGAAAAAGGGCAACGGGTGGATATTAAACTGCCTAAGTTTATCATTGGTTTAGGGTGGGATGCGAATGCATCAAGTACGGGAAAGGATTTTGATTTGGATGCTTCGGTGTTTATTCTCGGAGAAAACAAAAAGATATTGTCCGATGAGTATTTTGTTTTCTACAATAATCTGAAATCACCCGACGGGGCGGTTGAACATACCGGAGATAATTTAACGGGAGATGGCGATGGCGATGATGAAAGCATCAAGGTGGATTTGTCCAAAATTAATCCGAACGCGACAGAGATTTGCATTGTTGTTACCATTCACAAGGCAAGCGAGCGAAGCCAAAACTTTGGGCAGGTTCGCAATTCTTTTATTCGGATTTATAATCCCGATACGAATGAGGAATTATTGAAATATGAATTGGAAGAAGATTTTTCCATTGAAACAGCCGTAGAATTCGGAAGGATATATAAACGAAACGGAGAATGGAAATTTGAAGCTGTCGGAGTCGGGCAAAAAGGAGGGTTGGAAAATTATTTGAATAAATACAATTAAATAAATACGATTATGGCTATCATATTGGAAAAAGGACAAAGAATAAATCTGGAAAAGGGCAACGGAAGCAAACTGCAAAATCTTTGTGTAGGGGTCAATTGGGGTGCCATTGAGAAGAAGGGGTTCTTCGGAAACAAAAAAGTGGAGGCTGTTGATTTGGATGCAAGTTGTGCTACTTTCAATGATAAAAATGAATGTTTGGAGGTTATTTATTTTGGAAATCTAAAATCTAAAAACGGTTCTGTCAAACACAGTGGGGATGACCTGACCGGAGACATGGGCGGAGATGACGGGCTGGATAATGAAGTTATCACCGTTGATTTGGCAAAACTTCCGGCGGATGTTTCAAAGGTGGCGTTTGTTTTGAACAGTTTCCGGGGGCAGGATTTCAAGACTATTCCTTTTGCCTCCATTCGCATCTATGAAGGAACGCCGACTCGCGTCAATGAAGTTTTTGCAACGTATGATATAGCAAATGATGTTTCTTTTGGCGGAAGTGTTTCCATGGTTATGGGCATTTTTTACAAGCGAAACGGGGAATGGAAGTTTAACGCCATTGGCGAAGCAACCGCAGACAGGGATTTAAAGGGGACATTATCAACCGTTGTTTCAAAATATTTATAACCATGAGAAGACTGCCTGTATATTTAGTATTGGATACTTCCGGCTCCATGAGCGGAGAACCCATTGAAGCCGTGAAAAACGGCGTTCAAGTCTTAATATCCACTTTGCGCCAAGACCCATACGCTTTGGAAACGGCTTTTTTAAGTGTGATAACTTTTGACAGCTCAGCCAAACAAATGGCACCTCTAACCGAATTGTCCATGTTTCAGATGCCTGAAATCCACGCATCCGGAACGACATCGTTAGGGGAAGCCTTAACCCTGCTTGCCAATAAAGTCGATAGTGAAGTGACTAAAACGACTGCTGAGGTTAAGGGGGATTGGAAGCCGTTGGTTTTTTTGATGACGGACGGAGGGCCTACCGATAATTGGCAAAAGGGCTTAGCCGAGTTCAAGAAAAGGAGATTCGGATTAGTTGTTGCCTGTGCTGCCGGACAGGGTGCGGACACGAATGTTTTGAAACAAATCACGGAAGTTGTCGTGCAATTGGATACGGCGGACAGTGCGACGATAAAGGCTTTCTTTAAGTGGGTATCGGCTTCTGTCAGTACGGGAAGCCAGAAGATAGAAGCGGGCGGAGTGGAAGTCGGCGGACTGAGCGAGTTGCCGCCGCCGCCGCCCGAAGTAAATATTGTGGTATAGATGAGAAGACTGCCCGTTTATCTTCTGTTGGATACGTCCGGTTCCATGAAAGGGACTCCGATAGAATCCGTGAAAGTAGGTTTGGAAGCGATGATTGCATCGCTCAGGCAAGACCCTTTCGCGCTGGAATCGGTATGTATCAGTATCATCACTTTCGACAGGGAGGTGAAGCAGCTGATGCCGCTTACGGAATTGGAAAACATGCAGCTTCCCGACATTCAAACGCCTGAATCAGGCCCGACACATTTAGGGGAAGCCCTCGAAGTGTTATGCCGGAAAGTGGATGCGGAAGTGCAATTAAGCACGCCGGAAAAGAAAGGGGACTGGATGCCCTTATTGTTTATCATGACGGACGGCAAACCTTCTGATTTGCAGAAATACAATCAAATGATACCTGAAATAAAGAAGCGTCATTTCGGGAGTATCATTGCCTGTGCAGCAGGGGACAAAGCGGATCCCAAACCATTGGAATTATTGACTAATCAAGTGTATTCGCTTGATACAACAGACAGTACCGTTTTCCGGCAATTCTTCAAATGGGTGTCGGCTTCCGTCAGTATGGGGAACAGGAGCATTGGTGCGAGTGATGAATTGTTATTGCCGCCTCCGCCGCCGGAAGTGCATACTGTAATATAAATTACTGATGTTACGCAGATGCCCTGAAAGGGCAAGAGATTTCAGCCCCACATGCAGCGAAGCGGAATGTGGGGTTAAAAGAGCAATTACCAATAAGCTCTGAAAGAACGACCGAATATTATATGGCATTTTGTATCGTTCTTTCAGAACATTCCTTACGGTGTCGTCCGTAACCCCACATTCCGCTTCGCTTCATGTGAGGCTGAAATCTCCCGTCCCTTCGGGACGACCGCGCAACACTGAGATATAATATAAACTAATTTACATCACGTACTTGGCATGAATTGTAAGATTATAGGGTATGACTTTAAGAGTTTGGCGGTTGAATTAAATCCGGCAGAATATTTCTATTGTGAAAAAGGAGCCGTCATTTATCACGAAGGGGGTATAGAAAAAAATCTTAAGGTCTTGGACAAAGGCTTGGGGGGTATTTTGAAACGAAAACTGTCGGGAGAAAGCATATTTCTCATGGAACTGTTCAATCAATCAAAAAACACCCAAAAGCTGATGGTGGCAGGTAAGATGGGAATGTTGCCCATTGA
Organism: Bacteroidales bacterium Barb4; assembly: GCA_001657575.1. Lineage (GTDB taxonomy): Bacteria > Bacteroidota > Bacteroidia > Bacteroidales > Tannerellaceae > Barb7. The sequence goes on along the minus strand of LBCX01000069.1, from coordinate 8,196 downwards.
CTTGAAAACAGTAGGCGGGCAAATAATTTGCCGTAACGGATATTATATCGCATCGACAAAAAATGTAGATGTTGATTTTTCTCTAAATCTGTCATCATGGATTAGCGGAACAGGATTGGTGATGCAAAAAATATCGGGTGATTGTACTGTATTTCTTGATTCTATCGGTTCGGCTTACCGCTTGGACGTAGCACTTGGAGATTCTGTTTATGTGGATGAGAAAAGTTTTATTTGCATTGACGGAAATGCCGAGAGCCGTATATCCTCCGATTTTTCGGGAAAAGGACTGCTTGGCGGAGAAGGGCTAACAATGTTCCGTATAACAGGCCCGGCTACAGTGTATGTAAACTCTGTAAATGCCCGATTTTAGATAAAAAATGGAAGCACAGATAGAGAATAAGCGTTGGAATTTTCCCAACGGGAAAGTAAATCAGGAATACTGTTATGAATTTGATATATCAAAGTTCATGCCTGAGGCAGTGGTGGAGACTATTGACGGATTGGAAGAGGTCGGCTTGACCTTTGATCCGGAAACGAAACAAATAGCAGGTACGCCCAATGTCCCGGGAGAGCATAAAATAAAACTGACCTATAAACCAAAAGACTGGGCGGAAGGGAAGCCTGTTCTTGAAAAGGAAATCGGTTTGATAATCAATCCCGACCCCCGCTCTTTATGGAACGATATTCCTACGGATGAAACCATTGACTATTTTAAGCCCGACAGTGATACAAGGTTTATCAAAGTCATGTCCAAAAAAGACATGGCGGCGGCAAGCAAGCGTGGTCGTTCCCATGCGCATGAAGGGAAAGCAAGAGATGATGACTTTTCATTGCATTTTGACAAGGAAACAGGGTGGTATATCATGGTTGTTGCCGATGGCGCGGGTTCTGCCAAGTTTTCAAGAGAAGGCTCAAAGATTGCCTGCCGGACGGCGATAGATGTTTGCAAAGAACAATTACTTTCTCTTGGTGATAATTTTGAAAGAGAGATACAACTGTTTGATAAGGAAAAATCGCAGGAGAAGCGGAACGATGTTGGAAAAATCCTCTATGAGATTGCAGGAAACGCGGCATTTAAGGCGCATAAAAACATTGAGAAAGAAGCCCGACAAAAGGGAAATCCGGTGAAAGATTATTCAACGACTTTTATTCTTTCTATCAGTAAAAAATTCAATTACGGATGGTTTGTCGGAGCTTTTTGGGTAGGCGACGGCGGTATTGGTATTTATGATAAAGACACGCAATACCTGAAAATATTGGGCGAGCCGGACGGCGGGGAATTTGCCGGACAAACAAGATTTCTTACCATGCCTGAAATCATTCAACCGGCGGAGATTTACAGGAGATTGCGCTTTGATATTGTACCGGATTTTACGGCACTCGTCCTTATGACAGACGGCATCACCGATCCAAAATTTGAAACGGATGCAAATCTGAGCAGAATAGAGAAATGGAATGACCTGTGGGCTGACTTGTGCAATGAAGTGGATTTTACGAATGACAATGAACAAGTTGCCGATCAGCTTTTGAAATGGTTGGATTTCTGGTCGCAAGGGAACCATGATGACAGGACAATCGCAATTTTATTTTGACCATGGCTAAGACAATAAAAACTACGGCTACGGACGGTTCTCCCGTTGAATTCATGGATGAGATTATCGGTTCGGGCGGAATGAAAGATGTGTATTTCAGTCCGGATAAGTCGTATGTGGTAGCCTTTTTCAGAGATAAACAGGATTTTAATGCCAAAAACCGGCTTCAGGATATTACGGGAGTGTATCGTGAGCGGATTTTTAATGCCGCCGGCGGAGGCTATTGGCAGGATTTATATTGCTGGCCTACAAAGATTGTCGAGTACAACGGGAAACTCGGATTGGTGTGTCCCACGTATCCGAAGCATTTTTTCTTTTCGACGGGGTCGGTTAATAATGATTTTTTAGGGATAAAAGGGAAAGAGAAAGAAGGGAAATGGTATGCTTCGGCTAAGAATCAAAACAAGTTCTTGGCTCCGGAGGAAAAAGGCGATTGGTTTAAATATTTCCAGATATGTATCCGAATTAGTCGGGCAGTGAAGCGGTTGCATGCCGCAGGGCTTGCACATTCGGATTTGTCGTACAAAAATGTGTTGATTGATCCGACATCGGGGAGGGCTGCCATTATTGATATAGACGGATTGGTGGTGCCGGGAAAATATCCGCCCGATGTATTGGGAACCCCCGATTTTATCGCTCCCGAAGTGATTGCCACCAAACATCTGAAAACAGGAGACCCTGCAAGGAAACTTCCGAGTATTGCAACGGACAGACACGCTTTGGCTGTGATGGTTTACATGTATCTGCTGTATCGACATCCGTTAAGGGGAGGCAAGGTGCATGATATGGATGCTGCCAAAGACGAAGAGCTTTCGATGGGTTCAAAAGCATTGTTTGTTGAGCATCCCACAGACAGAACGAACCGAGTAAAGACAAATCAACTGCACCCGAGTCAGTTGCCGCAGGGAGATACGGATAAATTGCCTTATCGCATTTGCGGACCTTATTTGCAAAAAATGTTTGACAGGGCATTCATAGATGGGTTGCATAATCCTGCTCTCCGACCTACGGCGGACGAATGGGAGCAAACACTATTGAAAACGGTGGATTTGATGCAGCCTTGTCAAAACCCTGCCTGTTGGCACAAATGGTTTGTGTTTGACAACACGGCAAAGCCCAAATGTCCTTTCTGTGGAACGGAATATAAAGGAATTCTGCCAATATTAAACCTTTATTCTTCAAGAAAAGCAGGAACATTTACTTCTGATGACTATCGGCTGATGGTATTTAATAATCAATATTTATACCAATGGCATGTAAACCGGAATATTTCGCCGAATGAGCGATTGACGGACGAACAGAAAAAGCCGGTCGGCTATTTTGTTTTTCACAATAGCAAATGGCTGTTGATTAATCAGCGATTAAATGATTTGGAGGATAAAACGGAAGGAAAGAAAATCCCGATCGGTCAAGCAGTGGAATTATCCGAAGGGAAACAGATATTACTTTCAAGGGAAGAAGGAGGGCGATTGATTATTGTTCAGCTTGCCAATAAATAATAATATTAGAGGAATTGGAAAAAGAATATATCCTATGAAAGTTGTTTTTACTAATACCGCAAAAGCACATTTTCCATTTTGGAAAACATGGGTAATGATGGTGATGCAAGATTGGAAATGTTTATAAAGAGGTTGAATTGGAGCAAGCTACAACTTGTAAGGATTTCTTACAAGTTTGTCAGAAAAGCAACAGAATGGCGAAAGTGATAGTAAATCTGGTAACTGATATTACGCAGATGTCCCAAAGGGACAAAAGATTTCAGCCCAACGTAAAGCAAAGCGGTACGTTGGACTTGGATAAACAAATACCAATAACGTTCTGAAAGAACGATACAAAAACAAATAATGACTCATCATATACCTCATAAATTATTCGGTCGTCCTTTCAGGACTTCCCAGGTGATGGCGTTCTTAACCCCACATTCCGCTTTGCTGCATGTGGGGCTGAAATCGTCCGTCCCTCCGAGACTTCTTGGAAAAAGGCTATATTTATATGAGAGAGGAGGCAAGCACATGTTCCATTTTGGAACATATGGGTAACGATGCAATACAGAAAGAGAATCGGCATAAAGAGGCAGTATATGCAAATTTTGCATATACTGCTACAGATGGGAAAATATACGAAGTTGAACATTATAATTTAGTTGTAAATCTGATAAATAAGAATAATTGAAATGGAACAAAGCAAACACTATTCGGGACTTTCCGATGCACAAGTTTTAGCAAGCCGCGAGAAATACGGCGCGAACATCCTTACCCCGCCCGAGAAAGAACCCCTGTGGAAACAATATTTAGAGAGTTTCGGAGACCCCATCATCAGGATACTGTTGGTGGCACTGATTGCGTCTATCGGTGTATCCGTTTTTCAAGTGTATAAGGGACTGGAATCGTATTCGGTATTCTTGGAGCCGCTGGGCATCCTGATGGCTATTTTGCTTGCCACCGGTATAGCCTTCGGCTTTACGGTCAGTGCCAACAAGAAGTTTGATATATTAAATCAAGTCAACGATGATACGTCGGTCAAGGTAATACGCAACGGCAATGTTTGCGCTATCCCCAAGCGGGATGTTGTGGTCGGTGATATTGTCATTCTGGAAACAGGGGAGGAAATACCGGCGGACGGTAAACTGTTGGAAGCAATTTCCCTGCAAGTGAACGAATCCACCTTAACCGGTGAGCCGGTCATCAATAAAACGACAAAGGAAGAAGACTTTGATGCAGATGCAACGTACCCTTCCAACGAAGTGCTGAAAGGAACCACTGTGCTGGACGGGCACGGGATTATGGAAGTCGCTGCCGTCGGCGATAAAACACAGTCGGGCGAATCCGACCAGAAGGCGCAGGAAACGAATGAGATTGAAACGCCCCTCAATATCCAGTTGAACAGCCTCGCCGATTTAATCACCAAAGGGAGCTATGCGATTGCGGCACTCATCATCATCGCCCGCCTTGCCATGTACTTTTTCAATGCCGAGGGTGCTATTAATTGGATACATGCCGGCGGCTATATATTGAATACCATCATGATTGCGGTTACGGTCATTGTGGTGGCTGTGCCGGAAGGTTTGCCTATGGCGGTTACGTTAAGTCTGGCTCTGAGCATGAGGCGTATGCTTACCACGAACAATCTGGTGCGCAAACTGCACGCCTGTGAAACGATGGGAGCCTCAACGGTGATATGCACGGACAAAACCGGCACCCTCACGCAAAACCAAATGAAGGTTTTCAAAACCGATTTCTACAGTCTGGACGATCAAAAGGTGTCTGCCACGGAAATCAGCCATATCATAGAAGAAGGCATCGCCGTAAACTCAACGGCTTACCTGGATTATTCCGATGCCAGCAAGATTAAAGCCCTGGGTAATCCCACGGAAGCCGCCCTGTTGCTGTGGCTCCATGAGAACGGCATTAACTATCTGGATATTCGCGAGAATACGCCCGTCTTGGAGCAATTAACCTTCTCTACGGAAAGAAAGTATATGGGGACGGCAGTAGATTCCCCCCTGTTGAAAAAGAAGATACTCTATGTAAAGGGTGCCCCTGAAATTGTTTTGGCTAACTGCAAGCATGTCTTGGCAGACGGGAAAAACGTAAGCGTGTCGGAATACAAGCCCGTCATCGAAAAACAATTAGCCGAATACCAACAGCAGGCCATGCGAACATTGGGCTTTGCCTATCAGATTATCCCCGACGGCAACGTATCCTCTTTCCATGAGGGCAAGCTGGCGGACGCGGATTTGATATTCCTGGGCATTGTCGCCATTTCAGACCCTGTCCGTGAAGACGTGCCGGATGCCATCGCCAAATGCCGGAACGCAGGCATAAGCGTGAAGATTGTAACGGGAGACACCCCGGGAACAGCCAAAGAGATTGGTCGCCAAATCGGTTTGTGGACAGACAAGGACACGGACAGAAATCACCTGACGGGAGCCGAATTTGCCCAAATGCCGGATGAAACACTATTGAACCGGATACTTGACTTGAAGATATTATCGCGAGCCAGACCGTTGGACAAGGAGCGACTGGTAAAGCTGTTACAGCAAAAGGATCAGGTCGTTGCCGTAACCGGCGACGGCACCAACGATGCGCCCGCCTTGAATGCAGCTCAGGTCGGGCTGTCTATGGGAGACGGCACATCGGTAGCCAAAGAGGCGAGCGACATTACCATTCTGGATAACTCGTTCAACAGCATTTCGAGAGCGGTGATGTGGGGACGGTCTTTGTACCAGAATATCCAGCGGTTCGTACTGTTCCAGATGACCGTCAATGTGGCTGCCTGCCTGATTGTATTGATTGGTGCATTCTTAGGGACGGAATCGCCGCTGACCGTCACTCAAATGCTGTGGGTGAATCTGATTATGGATACATTCGCCGCTCTGGCTCTTGCCTCCTTGCCCCCCAATGAAAAGGTGATGAACAACGCACCGCGAAAGACAACGGATCATATCATCAGCCGTAAAATGGGGCAAAGCATTATCGGTGTCGGTTTGGTCTTTGTCTTCCTGCTGTTCGGCTTGCTGCAATATTTCAAACACGTGGACGTGACAAGCCTTACCCAATTCCGTTTGGAAGACTTCTTTGCCAGTTACTTCAATTTCAGTGCCGTGCCCGACGGTCTTACAGCTTATGAACTGTCCCTGTTCTTCACCGTCTTTGTCATGCTGCAATTCTGGAATATGTTCAACGCCAAGGCGTTTAACACAGGCAAAAGTGCCTTCTACCAGTTGGAGCAAAGCCTTTCCGGCTTTGGTCTGGTCGCTTTCATCATCATTGCCGGTCAATACTTTATCGTCACAATCGGCGGGGAAATGTTCAACGTTGTCCCCCTTGCATGGAAAGACTGGGGAATAATCATAGCCTCAACCTCCATTGTATTGTGGATTGGCGAAATAGCAAGACTGCTGCATTCCGAAGCCGCCTGATTTCCTGAACTGTTCCGGCTCCTCCATCACCCGCCGCTTCACCGCCCTGAAACTGTCCGTCAGCTCCGTTCTGACCGGCAGGGCGGGAAGCGATTCGATGTGACTTGTTGCGTGGTCGTCCCAAAGGGACGGTAGATTTCAGCCCCACATGCAGCGAAGCGGAATGTGGGGTTTTGACGGATACAATCCAATAAAGCCCTGAAAGGGCCATACAAAATGCAAACGATGGTTTATAACGCAATATATACAATTCGGTCGTTCTTTCAGAACGCCATTGCCGATACCATTCCGTAACCCCACATTCCGCTTCGCTGCATGTGGGGCTGAAATCCGCCGTCCTTTCAGGACGACCGTCCGGGTTTTATGCCTTTACAACAAATTTCGTTACATACCTCTCTTTTCCGCCGACGGCATTCAGTATATAGATGCCTGCCGGCAAAGCCGCAGCATATTCGGCACCCTTCGCTTCAAACAGCAGCACCTGCCGCCCGTCAACCGCCTGAACCGAGATGACGAACCCTTCCAGATTGACAAGATGCAGCGCCCCGTCCGCATAATAAGCCCCCGCTGCGGCTGACGGCAAAAGCTCGTTGCCGTCATACAGCTTTGCAAAATGCGCCGTATAAGCGTATGCGCCCCCCTCTGCCAGTTGGAACGTATACACCTCAGTCCATGAAACCGCCCCTTCGCCCTCGCGCGTCCACTCCGCAAAATAATACCCCTTTTCAACGAAAGCCTCCAGCTTCACCACATCGCCGTATCCGTAGTTGCCGCCGCCCGTGGCACGTCCTCCTTCCGTTGCGAAAACCGTCACCACCACAGACCCCGGCGCCCCCGGCGCGAACACCGCTGTCAGCTTAGTATCCTTCAACAGCTGAAACTCATACGGATTGCCCGCCGAAACGCTTTCCCCCTCGGCATCCGTCCACCGCACAAAGTGATAGCCATCGTCGGCAACAGCCACTGCCTTCACATAGCCCTGATACAACACCGTCCCCCCGCCGCTGACCTTGCCGTTCGCTCCGGCAGACACGCTCAACGTAAAGCTCCTCTTCACATATACAGCCCGGATAGACACATCCGCCGTCACCGTAAACGTAAACGGATTGGCGGCAGAGAGGCTGTCGCCGCTACCCTCGTCTATCCACTTGACAAAGCGGTAGCCGTAATAAGAAGATGCCTCCGCCTTTACCTTTGCACCGAAATCGTAACTCCCGCTGCCTTCAACCGACCAGCCGTTCTCGGCTGACAGATTCACCCAGAAGTAACGGCCTTCGCCGGTGTCCACGGCAAAATGCGCCCGCACTTCCATGTCGCTTTTCACCACAAACGTATAGGGATTGTTGAGAGACAGGCTGCCCCCCGTCGCCGCATCCGCCCATCTTACAAAACGATACCCCGGGTTAGCCGTCGCCTCCGCCCTTACCTCCGTGCCGTAGGCAAATACGCCGCCGTTCTGCTTTACCCGACCGTTTTCGGCGGCTGACAGGATCACGTGATACGTGTTTACGGTAAAATTCGCATGCAGACTCACGTCCCCGTTCACGACAAAGGTGTAGGGATTGGCGGTAGAAACGCTTTCGCCCCTCTCGTTTGTCCACTTCACAAAACGATAGCCCTCGCCGGCGTCAGCCTCCACGGTCGTCTCCGACCCCTGCGGATAGGTGCCGCCGCCCCGCAGGA
>LBCX01000344.1 GCA_001657575.1 Bacteroidales bacterium Barb4 | reverse complement strand
AGCCGATGCAGAGTTCAGGCTCAACGCGGGGGACGGTCAGGGTGGAGCCGTCGCGGTAGGGCACCATGTGGACAGCTTGGGTCGGACAGTGTTCGGAGCAGGCTCCACAGTCGGTGTGTTCCGTTTCGACGATGCAGCGGTTGATGGAGAATTCGGCGATGCCGACCTGTGTGGTTATTTTTTCCTCTACGCCATGCAAGCCGATGGCGTGGTTGGGGCAGACGTCGGCGCAGACGGTGCATTCGTAGTTGCAATAGCTGTCGGTGTACGCCATGTGGGGCTTGAGGAGGTATCGCCAGCCGAATTGCAAGCCGGCGGGGCGCAGGACGTGGCTGGGGCATTGGACAACGCAGATGTGGCAGGCGGTGCATTTCGCCTTGAAGCGTTGCAGGCTTTGCGAGCCGGGAGGGGTCAGGGGGAGGGGTTGCTCGTCCCCTCCTGTTTTCTGTGCGAGGGCGGAAAGGACGGGGAGGGAGGCGGCTATTGTTGCGCCGGTTGCCAGAAATTCGCGGCGGCTGTCGCGCTCAAGGGGTCGGCTGTCGCGCTCGAGGGTGAGGCAGTGGACTTCTTTGAACAGGTCGCCATAAAAAGGCTTGAAGGCAAAGCGGATGCTGTCCCTGTGGCAGGCGGAGAGGCAGTTGAAGCAGTCCACGCAGCGGGAGTTGTCCACTGTAAAGGTTTCCGTGTCGATGGCTTCCGCTTTGCACGACTTGGCGCAGAGTCCGCAGGCGTTGCATTTGTCCTTGTCTATGGATATGCGGAAAAAGGAGAAGCGGGAAACAAGGCTGAGCAAGGCTCCGGTCGGGCAGAGGGTGTTGCAGAAGAGCCGCCCGCGCGTTGCGACCATCGTGATGAAAACAGCCAATGCCGCACCGGCAGCGATGAGGCTTGCCGTAGTCACGGTGGTGAGGGAGACATGGTAGAGGGTGTAATTGTCGAATCTTGCCAGCAAGCCTGCCAGCAGGTTGTTTCCCCAGACGGCGGCGGGACGGAAAATGCTGCTTGCGATGCGCCCGAAGTTGCTGTACGGGTCTAAGACAAGGCAGAGTTCGGACAGTCCGGCGATTGCTCCCCCGAAGGTAAGCGTCATCAGCCCGTAACGGAGCAGGTTATTGGGCTTGTGATAAGTGAAGCGGAACTTCGCCTTTTTCTTCTTTTTGCCGATGCGGAAGAGGCGGTTGATTATGTCCTGCAAAATGCCCGCCGGGCAGATTGTCGAGCAGTAGATGCGCCCGAAGAGCAGCGCGAGCACGAACTGTATGACCCACACACCAACCATTCCCGCCAGCAGTGCGGGGATTATCTGCAAATGGAGCGAGCGGGCAATGGCGGCGGGCAGCTGATTGCGGAAGTCGGTGAAATACAGCAGGACAGGTATAAAAAACAGAATTGCGAGCATGACCCGCAATCCTTTCAGGGAGTTGACCTTTTTCTTCATCCGATATTAAATCTTGATGCGTTGAATGTTTTTGCTTTTGAGGTCGGTGGTGCCGAGGTTCATTTTTTCGCCGATGCCGATGTGTCCGACGGCTTGGATGTCGAGCTTTTTCACTTGGTTGAACATGCCGAGGGCGGCGGTGTCAATGGCGACGATGTCGGGGGAGGCGATGAGGGATTTGAGAGAAGCGACGTCCGCCGCACCTTTGCCCTGAGGCCCGTTCTGGTGCATGATGCGGTAAGCGTCCACGATGTTGAGCACCGGTTTCTTTTCCCATGTGCAAATATCGGCGATGCACTGCTGCAAGTCGCTGGAATGGAAGATGCGGCGATCCCAGACGATGCCCAGATAGTTCTTCATGGCACAGCTCAGCTTGGCTCCGCCGTGATTTTTCAGCACGGGGACGTTTATCCACGCATCGGCTTCAATCAGGGACTCGTGTATGAAGGTCTCTTTCAGTACCACGCCCTTGGACAGTGCCACTTTCTTGTAATACTTTTCGTCATTGGCGGGCATCATAACGGCACCGGCTTCTTTGGCGGCGGCGGCGATGCCGCTGTTGTCGTAGCACTTCTGCCAGTTGTCGCAGGTGTGGTCGAACACGGTCACTTTGGAGGCTCCCGCTTTGAGGCATCTTTTTATCAGTGCCTTGATCAGGTCGGGGTTGGTGTTGGCAGCAAGTTCCGGCGATCTGTCCCAGCCGATATTGGGCTTGATGACAATCTTCTGCCCTTTCTTGACAAACTTTTCAATGCCTCCGAGCGATTTGAGAGCCTTGTCGAGCATAGCTTCCGGCTCACCGCCCATGACGGCAACCATGTCGGGCGCAGCCTGCACGCTCACTGCCCCTGAAGCCAGCGCGGCATGAAGCCCTTCAAAATTGAGCGAGAAAGCGGCTCCGGCCATGACACCGGCTTTTAGAAAATTACGACGTTTCATATTGCTGATTTTATTATGTATGCGGTGGTTATTTAGAGATGCCAAATGTATGACTTTTCCAATATACTCCGTGTTTTTTTACTGTGGAGGGTAGGGACAACGCATTAAAATATGAGTAATTGAATGCGGCGTGAAGACTGTCTTTTTTATTCTTTAGAGACGAGAGTCATA
>LBCX01000068.1 GCA_001657575.1 Bacteroidales bacterium Barb4 | reverse complement strand
CTGCCGGGGTTGCCGGCGGAAAGTTTGAAAAGGGGCTGCATAAGGTGGCGGTCGTAGAGCATGGCACCGTTTATAACGCCCTCAGCTTCTTCGGCAAAGTGCTTGAGGTTCTGATAGTGCGTGGTGATGACGCCGAAACTGCGCTTGCGGTTGAAGCGGTCAAGCAGGGCTTCGGCGATGGCTCCGCCAATTTGCGGCTCCGTCCCGCTGCCAAACTCGTCGATGAGGAGAAGAGTCGCGGCGTTGCAGTTTTTCACGAAAAACTTCATGTTCGTCAGGTGGGAACTGTACGTACTCAGGTCGTTCTCAATGCTTTGCTCGTCGCCTATGTCAATAAATATATTTGAAAACAAACCTGCATGGGAATTTTCATACAAGGGGACAAGCATACCGCATTGGAGCATGTATTGCAACAGCCCTACCGTCTTGAGGCAAACCGACTTGCCGCCGGCGTTCGGGCCCGAAATAATCAGCAGGCGCTTCTCTTTATTTAAGGAAATATCCAACGGCACAACCTCCCTGCCCTGCTTCCTGTGCGACAGATAGAGCAGCGGGTGGACGGCGTGAAACCAGTCCGTTTCCGCCTCTTTTTCCAACGCCGGCATCAGCCCGTTAATATCTTCGGCAAACAACGCCTTGGCGCGGATAAAATCTATCTCGGCAAGGAAAGTATAGGAATGGAGAATGTCGGGGACGAGCGGGCGGACGGTGTCGGTGAAAGCCGTCAGGATACGGACAATTTCGCGCTTTTCCTCGCCCTCCAACTCGCGGATGCGGTTGTTCGCCTCTACAACCACCTCAGGCTCGATGAAGACGGTCTTACCGGTAGCCGACTCGTCGTGCACAATGCCCTTTATCTTGCGCTTGTAGGCGGGGGCAACGGGAATCACAAGCCGCCCGTCGCGCATGGTCGGCGTGACGTCCTTGTCCACCAAGCCCTCCGACTGCGCACTGCGCAAGATGGATTGGAGGCTGCGGGAGATGCTGTTCATCGTGCTGCTCATTTCCCTGCGGATGCGCGACAATTCGGGGGAGGCACTGTCTTTGAGCCGTCCGAATTTGTCTAAGATAGCCTCTATTTGGCTAATCAGTTGGGGGAAGGCTGCCACATCGCCGGCCAGAGCCGTCAGGTGCGGGTAGGTCGGCGTTTCCCCCTCCTCCGGCGGACGGAAGAAACGGATGATCGCCTGAATGGTTTGCAGAGAACGTTTGAGGTCGAACAGCTCGCGCTCGTCCATCCATGTGCCCTCCGGACGTATCCGCTGCAAGGAAAAGCGCACGTCAAAGAAATAATCGGCGGGAAACTCCGCATCGCTGTGCAGGATGCGGACAAACTCAACCGTCTGCTCCAGAAGGATGCGCACCATTTCATAATCGGCGGAGAACGTCATGTCTGCCACGCGCTCCTCGCCCAAGGGACTCAGACACTTGTCCGCCGTCAGGCGGCGGATTACGTCGAAGCCGGTCTTTTGCTCAAAATTCAGGGGGTATATCACTTAATTACTGATGTTACGCAAATGCCCTGAAAGGGTAAGAGATTTCAGCCCCACATAGAGCGGAGCGGAATGTGGGGTTAAAGATGGCATCACCGGGGAAGTCCTGAAAGGACGACCGAATATTTATAGTGTTAATCATCATTTGCATCTTCTGTCGTCCTTTCAGGATTTTCCTGACGGTATTATTTTTAACCCCACATTCCGCTTCGCTTCATGTGGGGCTGAAATCTTAAATTCTGAAAGAATTTAGGCAGACAGCAATCATTTAAGTTCGACGGTTATTTCCGAGCGGACGATAGGGCGGATGGTTACATCCATCTTTTCGCGTCCCCGCTTGATGCGGAATACACAGACGTTGTTCCCCGATTGGTTCATGTAGGGGGTGAAAGAATACAGATAGGAAAAGGCGGAGATAAAGGCGGCTTCATCAACGGCATCGCTCACTTCCGCGTATTTGGACGTGTCCCAATACATGCACCGCTTAAAGCCGTTGGCATCGGTGAACAGCGTTTTCGGGTCGCGATACTTCATCGTTTGGGTAATGAAACGCTTGTAGGCTGCCGAAAACTCCTCCGCCGTATGGTTCATCCGTTGGTTTCCGATGCGCTCTATCACATCGCCTGCACGCACTCCGGCGGCGTAGGCGGGAGAATTGCGATCTACAGAGGCGATCCGCTCCATACGGTCTATATCGTATTGGATGCCGGTATAATTGTAGCTTTTCTTTCCTACCGTAAAGGGAATGTTGCGCGTAAATTTCACATACGGATATTGCACGCACATCAGGGGTACGTGGATGCGGGCATAGTCTTCAATGCGATAGGGACCGTCCAGCAACTCATTCGCTTCGCACTCCCAGAGGATACGACCGGGCACAAGCTTCTGGTCAATCAGCCGGATGCGCAATTGCAGGATATACTCGGCTTCCGACTCCACCGTCAGGGGGCTCAGGAAAGGCACCGCTTCCATGCCGTTGCGCGAAAAGTCATAGCGGAAGATCTGCGGCTTGTCTATCAGTAGGCGATTGGTGCCCTTAAAGTTCGGATTTCTGTTCAGGAAGAACGAGGTCTGCACCAAGATGTCGGGATTATTTGCCGTTGCGGTAAGCCCCTTGCGGGTAAGTTCCTTGTCAAGATAGTTATTGACGACAGCCGCCTGTTCTCGGTCGTCTCTGTTCGACGGCGGAATGATATAGGTAAAGAAGTTGCCGAAATCAACAGAGTCGGTCGTAACGGTCACCTTAAACGGGCAGGCAAACTGCCGCTCAGCCGTCGTTTCCAAACTGTACATGTTAAAGGCGGAAGCAAGCTGGTCTTCGGATATGACATTGACCCTTTTACATTCTTTCCTGACTCGCGCCTGCCTTTCCTGCGTGCCGAGCGAACGGACGGTCAGCAACACCTCGTTGTTCTCTGCCAGATTCAGTAGCTGGGCAATTTCCCCTTCGGAAACAGAAGCCGCCGGAATGCCGTCAATCGCCTCAATCACATCTCCCTGCACTATCCCCGCCAGTTCGGCGGACGAATAAGGCACGACATGACCGACCACCGGCTTGCCCATTCCCCAATTCGCACTCCGGCTGATCTCATACACAAATCCCAACCGGCAGATTATATTCCCCCCGTTCTGCGCAAAACAAGCCGCACTTACAAAGAACAGAACGGCTGATACAATTACTTTTCCCATCGTGTTTATATTTCATAATCCAACCACGAAGACACGGAAAACACAGAGTTTTTTTATCTCTGTGTTCTCCATGCCTCCGTGGTTAAAAAGGCGGCGCAAATGTACACGATAAAAGCAATTTCAGCCCGATTAGAACAGCTTAAAATCCATCAGCTTGAATGTAACCTGCTTTGCTCCGTTTCGGGCTGTGAGGATGGAGATACCCGAAGGCAGAGATACGGGACGTTGCTCCTGCGCTGTTGTTACGCTAAACGTTTGCAAGGCTTTTCCGTTCAGGGCGAAAAGGGTGCAGGTATAGCCTTGCAGATTGGTCAGCAGCAGTTGTCCGGCAGTGTAGCGGGCTTGGGGGAGTGCGGCGGACAATTTGACCGTACCTGTCGGGCGGCTGATGGTTACTTCGCAGGAAGCAGTATGCGTACGGTCGGCGGCAGTTGCTGTTATTATAGCTGTGCCGGGGGCAACGGCAAACAGCAGTCCATTTACGGTTACTTCTGCCACGGCAGGGTCGGAGGATGTCCAGCGAACGGATTTATCTGTAGCGTTGACGGGGAGGACGACGGCGGCAAGTATTTGCGTCTGTCCCGGTTCCAAAGAGAGGGAGGAAGGGCTGAGGGATATGCTTTGGACGGGGATTGTTGCGGGTTCTTCGGGCGTTACAGGCTCATCGGGGGTTACAGGTTCATCGGGGGTTACGGGTTCTTCGAGTTTGGGAGTTGTTATTGTTACGGTGCAGGCGGCAATGTAATAGCCGTCGTTAGTGATGGCGCGGACGGTTGCTGTGCCTTCGGCGAGGGCGGTAACGGTGCCACCGGATACTGTGGCGACTGCCGGTGCGCTGCTTTTCCATGTAACGGCTTTGTTGGCGGCGTTTTCAGGAAAGACAGTAGCGGCGAGGGTTGTTGTTTCGCCTTCAGTAAGGGTTACGGCATTGCGGGACAAGGCGATGCTTTCGGTAAATACGGGCTGAGGGATGTGCTGCCCCAACACATGGAGGTCTTCCGCTCCGGTTATTTCGGTGGATATTTCGCCTAACCAGCCGCAGTACTGGTTTACGCCGGTATAGACTTTCACGAAGTGGATGCCGGATAGTTGGACTTTATTGCCGATTGCGTCGATTGCCCATTCGATGTTGAAATTGGAGCGGTCGTCCGAGTTCAGGCGGTTGTCGGCATATCCCCAATGGTAGGCGTATCCAACGAAGTAGGTGCCTTTGCCGGATTCATCGATGTAGTTGTCGGCGAGTTTGGTTCCTTCAAAGACCATCGTTTCACCGGCTATCCACTGCGGCCAATAGGATTGGTTGTGGTATTCGTTGCGGGCTACGTAGCCTTCGTCGCCTTGGTTGCTTGTCCAGCGGACGTAGGTTATGTCGGTCAGGTGGTTGACACGGTCGGGGATATGCTCTTTAGCTTCATCGGGTTTTTGGTAGGTGATGCGGTAGTTGCGGATGGTTTCGGGCTTGCGGTATTCGCTGCCGGCAAGTTCGTACCATTCGTCGTCGGGTTCGCCGTTGCCGTTGGCATCGTAAGATACCATTACGATACCCGGTTCACAACTTCCACCCTCTTTTGAAGCATCGCCGTTGGGATTGGCATCGGCATAAAAGGCGTTGGCGAGAATCTTGAAGTCGTATTGTCCGGGTCTGTTCTCTACCAAGTGGTCGAAACCGAATACCACGTATCCGCCATACCCGCCGAGGGAAATCATGCCCATGTTATGATTCTCTCCGGCGATGTACTCTTCTACTTTACGGTTCATATCGGCTTGGGTATCGCCGGATTCGTATTCGGGCAAGTCGTTGGTAAACTGCCCGGGAGCAGGACGAAAGTCATACACTTTGTGGATGTAAGGAGATTGGGCATGTGCTTGCATCGTCAGGCACAATACCATTAATAATAACAGTTTCTTCATCTCTTTTTATTCTTTAATTTGTTTGTATATCAGTCATGAAAAAAGCGTGTAATCCAACTTTGTATATTGGTTTACACGCTTTCGGGTTTTCTGACCTGTTTGTTCTATTTTTTGTCTTTTAAAGCCTTTTCTTTTTCGGCTATCAGTCTTCTTTCGACCTTTTTCACATCTTCGGCAGGGGGCAGATTCTCAGGGACAAGTCCGCGCTCAAGCATAATTTTACGCACTCCGAGGTTATTATCCACATGTTCCTTTTCAATATCCGGCACACCGGATAAATCCTTTATTTGAACATTTTCGGCAGTCATTGCCGCAGCAAAGTCTTTCGCCTTAATGCTGACCGTTGGCAGGAAGTCCGCTACCGGACGATTTGCCGGCACACCTAATTTTCTCTTTAACAGGGAAGTGCCAAGAAGAAAAAGAGCTTTATCGCCTTTGGAACGAATTACGGCAAATCCTTTCTCATCCACGCCCCGCTCATACAAAACACCCGAAAGAATTTTCTCTGTTTCACGCAATTTGGCACGTGCTTCCACTCTTTCGGCATCCAGCAAAACTGCTCAACCAGCTCTGCCTTACGTGTTTGTACGGCAAAATAAGTCTGAGCAAAAGCGATTTCAGGCTTCCGACTGTCACCATTTTGTGCAATCAGGTAGCAGGCATAGCGGGTTAAGAGGATGTCATCTATCTCTTTTTCAACATTATAACCTATTGAAACCATTTTGCTGACGTCAGCAAAATGGTTTGAGATATTCCCATCCGCATTGGCACATGCTTCTTTAGCTTTATCAATGATGTGTAGGAAGTTACGCCATTGGCTGTATCCCAACAACGACTGTAATTCTCTCGCGCTCCAACATTCAATACCGTTGCAGTCGGAGGCTACTTCTTCAAACTGAATAAATAATTGGGAAATTTCATCTGCTTTCATCTTGTCATAGTTTTTAGTTGTTTTGGAAAGGCGCAAAGTTAAATATTCCGTGTAAACCAATATGTCAAAGAGCGATTTATTCTTCTCTGTCAGTGTGATGTCAAATTCACACGGAGAGATGTTTTATTTTACAAATACAAAGTGTGCCGGTATGTCGCCTGTGCGCACGTTCCATTTCTGCCGCCCGTCTTTGTCGAAGCAGTAAAGTGTGCCGGGCGACACGTAGTTCTTGGCATCGGTTACGTAGATGTCTTTGGTCAGCGGGTGAACGGTGATGCCGTAAGGGATTTTAATGCTTTGCTCCGTGCCGTCGGTGATAAAGTTGCGGGTTACCACTTTGTTTTTGGCAACGTCCACAATGCCGTATGTGATTTCATTTGACATTGTGATGTAGCTCCATGCCACGCTGTACAAATAGAGCGAATCGCCGTCCAGACAGAAGTTGGATACGGCAATATCCAATGAGTCGGCTACTGTTTCGGTAGATAAATCCACACGGTACAGGCGGGAAGGCTGATCGTAATAGTCTCCACGCGAAGTAACCCACAGGTTGCCGTGCCTGTCTGCGCGAAGACGGTGCAGATTGCGGGCGACATCAATCCGTTTGGTTTCCGTAAAAGTGGAAATATCTATTACTGACACAGTACTTTCGTAGTTGGGAAACATATAACCGCCTGAATTGGCGACGTAGATTTTGTTGCCTGCAATCTCCAATTCATCGGGCTGAAAGCCTACCAGACAACGAGCGAGAACTTGAAAAGAGGCTGTATCCACTTTCGCCACATAACCCAGCTGCTCATAATTCGGATTAAGTTCCACGGGGCCGGCATACGAGGTCACATACGCATATCCCTCGTGAAAGCGGATATAGCGGCAGTTGGGAATATCTATCTGTCCCAACCGCTTCGCCGTCATTGCATCCATTACCTCCACTTTGTTGGAGCAATTGATAACGGCATAGAGCTTGCTCCCGTAGATTTGAATATCATTGCCTACATCGCCCAACTCTTTGGGGACAGAAGGATTGGCAAAGCCGAAGATATTGCGGGAGTAAGTGCCTGTTTCGTAATCATAATAATCCAAAGTGGATTTATTGCTTCCCATATTGCCCTCATTCAAGAGATAAAAGCCTCGAATGCTTGTGTCTTCGGCATCGGACAGCCGCTCTTCTTCGGGAATGAAGATTTCCGTGTCATCACGACAGGAAGTGCCTAAGCACAATAAAAGCAACAGAGGAATTATAGCGGTTGAATGTTTCATTTTATCTTTGTGTCGTTTTTTATTATAATTAAATATATATCGCTATGAAAGATTATAAAATACCTTCTGCCGATACTAAGGATACCGTTAATGAACCAGTTGCTGCGTATAGGATTGCAAGACCACCCCAACAACAATCAGATATTCCGCTTGATGAAAACGGTGTACCGATCGGATATACCTTAGAAGAATTTTCAGAGAAATTGCTAAACAAGTTGTCCGAACGCTTTGGTGTTGATTTTAAGGAACTATGAGCCGATACATCATTGTTATTTCTGACAAAGCAATGAATGATATTGACAAAATTGTTGATTATATCTGCGATGAACTCAAAGTACCATTTACCGCCCGCCGATACCATGACGATTTGATTAATACCATCAAGGGACTCTCTACTTATGCAGGTTCCATTGGCATTAGCCAAAGCAATTATATTCAATCCTTGTGCGGACCTAATGCCCGCCGTATAAACTTCAAAAAGCAGGCAATTATCTACACCATTGAAGGTGATTATGTCTATATCCGGCGTATCATTGCCGGTGCTCTCATTCTTTAAGTTCTTTCTCACAGCTCCACCTTTACTATCAGTTTATAATTCCGTCCCGGCATCGGATAATTCAATACCACATCATATTGCTGATTAAGCATATTATTCACCTCTGCCGATAATTTCCATTTTACTTTATTACAAGCAAAAGTTTTCCCAAGTGTCAGGTCATGCGTGTACCACGGCTGTTCGTAATTCTCGCGAATGTTGGAAGAATTGTGGTAACGTTCCCCCACATAAATGAAACTGTAATTCATATCCCAGCTTTTGTATATCGCTCTCGCTATGGCCGAGCCGTTATGCCAAGGGATATAGGCAATCTGCCCGCTATACGTCCCCGATTGCGGCTTGTTGTCTGTCGGATCGGTAAAGTCCTGCGCCTTCTGATACGTATAATTCAGGCTTGTTTGCAGGATGATTCCGTAAGGAAGCAAATATTCAAACTGCCCTGAAACATCAATCCCCCGAATCTCCACATAACCGATATTCATCATCATCCATCGGTATTGCCCGTTCCCTTTCGGAACGGCAATAATCTTGTCCGTCACCTCATTGTAATAAGCATCAGCCCTAAGATTCATATTTCTAAGGAAAGCATGGGAAAACTCCTTTCTATATTGAAATCCCAGATTATACTGCACGGTGTATTCAGGGCGCAGCGAAATATTCCCGATATCCGTATAATACAAATCATTGAAAGTCGGCATACGGAAAATTCTTTTATAGAATGCCCGCAAATTGAAAGGATGCCGTGAAAAAGGCTGATAGGAAAAAAACACTGCCGGCGTATATTCCTTTTTATTGTCAGGCTTCCCGCTCTTTCCCCCTCTCTCTATATTTTCATAAACAAACGTCCCCAGCAAACTCGCCTGCCCCTTCACCCTTTTCCATTCAAAAGCCGTAGCCAACGCCGCAAGCAGCGTATTCCGTTCCGGATAAACAAAATCCTGCAAACTCGCATCCAGCGTATTCCATTGATAGTCGGTTGATAAACTCACGTCCCATTGCGGCAGGATGGAATACTTATCGGCTGCCGAAACATAAACCTCCTGCTGCCTGAAGGTATTATCGATATACATCAGCGTAGTATCCGGATTCAGATACCGCATCCGGTCTTCGGCATATTTCAGATTGACAAGCAGGTCGTCATGCGAAAACAACTGCTTCTGAAAGCTCCCTTGTGCAAAGAAATTCCTGTCCCACTGCCGTTGCGAACGTTTCCATACATTATTGACAATCGCCCCCGGAATGCCCCGCTCCGAATCATAGTAATAGGTTTTGAGATTCCATTTGCCCTGTTCCAGAAATCCGTTCAGACCGCCCTCCAAGCGCAAGGCATGAATATCGCCGTTTTGGCGGACGGCGGTTGTATCCCACGCTGTTGTCCCGTTTTCAAAGACTTTCCGATAGCGGAACTTATATTTCCCCGAAGAATAAATGTATTCGGCATTGAATGAAGCACCGATGTTGCCGGACAGCTTCTGTTCCCAAAGAACGGAAGGATTGACCAAATCGAAAGAGCCTGTGCGGAAAAAGGCTTTGAGGTTGGTTTTCTTTCCGCCGGCGAAACGGGGGCGTTGTGTGCGGAGATAAATCGTTCCCGCCGAACCGAAATCTTTGGCGGATTGGAAGATTTCACTTTTCTGCCCGTTGTAGAGCGATATTTCTTCGATATTGTCTAAGGAGAATTTTCCTAAATCAATTTGCCCGTTCTGTGCGTTGCCTAATTGGATGCCGTCGTAGAAAACGCCCATGTGATTGGTGCCCATGCTGCGTATGTCCACAGTTTTCAGTCCCCCGATGCCGCCGTAGTCCTTCATCTGCACCCCCGAAAAGTAGCGGACGGCATCGGCTACGGAGAAGCTGTTCAATGCTTCCAGTGCAGCACCGGATAATCTTTGGGAAGGGATGACCTCGCGGTACCTGTCGGCAACTATTTCAACTCCCTGCAAATGCTGCACACTGTCCAACCGGCTTTGTGCCTGCAATGCGCCACACAAAAACGGGAAGAAAAGAAGCCCGAAGGCTCTGCCTGAAAACATAAAAGCCGTTTTAATTGTTTTACAATCAAACAGCTCCCGAAAATGCCCTTGGATAAACTTGCAGGGAAAAGCAACCGCATTGCCGGCCTGCCGTGTCTGTCTCAAGCTCCGTTCCTCGAAAGCTCTAAACCAAATGATTTGGCAGGTTTTCTGACTTACTTCGTCTTTGAAACGCCCTTCCCGTCGAAACAGTGGATTAAGTATTGTTCAAAGACTTTGGCGAAGCTTACAGCAGCGGGTCTGTTCAGGATTTTCACCTGATTCCCTTTTCATGAATGTTCCCGAAAAGAAACATTCACACCAAAATCGCGGCAAAGATATAAATAAACCGGTAACTCAAGCAGGTGCCCTGGTTTCCCATGCCTGCGCGGCGGTTTTTTATTTTAATGTGAGTTTGATATAAGAACCTGAAATTACGGCTTGCAGGATGTGTCCCGAAGGGACAAGAGATTTCAACCCCGCATGCAGCGAAGCGGAATGTGGGGTTTAGGGGGGCGATATCGGCAAGGGAGTTCTGAAAGAACGATACAAATTCTGTCATCTTTTCAGATACTATGATTGGCTCCAAATAAAATTTGTTAAAAGTATCCCTGATACAGATTACTCCGTACTTTTGCTCCTGTTAAGTGAAGACCGTAATCCGTGCGCTGTACGGCAAGGTCTGTCAAGCGCGGGACACGCTGTGTCCCGCTTTCCTTTATCCGCAGACGGTGCTTCCGCCCGCCGGTCTGTTTTCGTCTGCGCTTTGTCGGCATCCTTGCCCCAGAGGTAATTTTCATCATATTCTTCCTCCTTTTTCCATAACACAAAGACAAGTGTCAGCAGCTTGCACATGCAGGCGACAATTGCCTTTCGCCCGGTTTGCGGGTTCCTTTCGACAATCCCCGCGTAAAAAGCCTGCATGTTTTTATTGTGACCGGCTACCGGCAAGGCCGGCATGAACAGGCATTGCCTGACAGCGGCATTCCCCTTTCTGGAGATCCCCGTCCTGCCTTTGAACTTGCCAGGCTCTTTGAGCACTGCGTCCAATCCGGCGTAACTTGCCGCCTGCCGGATGTTGTCAAAGAGCCGGAAGCCGTTTGTTTCGCACAATACCGTCACTGCGGTAATCAATCCCAAGCCTTTTCCTTTAATTCCCTGTCTTTTTCCGCCAATTTCCTGATTTCAGCCTCAATCTCTTCTACTGCCTGAGCATAAAA
This sequence comes from Bacteroidales bacterium Barb4, assembly GCA_001657575.1. Classification (GTDB taxonomy): domain Bacteria; phylum Bacteroidota; class Bacteroidia; order Bacteroidales; family Tannerellaceae; genus Barb7. The sequence continues at coordinate 922 of LBCX01000068.1, read as the reverse complement.
CTCAATCTGTCCTGTCTTGAGTGCCGTCACACGGGCATTCCTATGATGCGAGTGTTCCATGACATGGATTTGGCACCTGGCGCGTGTCAAATCCTTTTTACGGATGAGAGTTCCCTGCACAAATCTCGTAATTCCCTGTAAGTTAAACTTGCCGGCTGGCCATGCCTGCATGCTTCTTTCCAAACCGAAGTCCGCGATAGGAGCTGCATCTGCCTTGTCTGTCTTGGTTTTTACATTCAAACTCCGGGCATAGTGCCTGATCCTGTTTGCCAACACCACGCACACCTCCTGTCTGTTATCATACAGAAAATAAGCCAAATCCTCATGATAACAACCTATCGCTTCCATTACAAACTTCAATGACATTCCTTTGGGCAGGCCTTTGAGAGACCAGTCCGGGAAGCCCTTGAAGCCCTCATAATCATTGGGGAACGAACGGCTGCGTTTTATCCTTACCCGCCCGTCATCCGACTACTCCTTGAGACATGCGTAAAACCCGTCCTTTGAAATGTCAATTCCTGCCGGTTGTTTCATAAACCTGTTTTTTATATGTTTGCCGGTAAAAAAAGAAACTTCCCCTTACCGTCTGCCCCCGTAAATACATGCAGGATACAGACCTTGATGACTGTTCCCCGTATACTTGTCCGGACTCGAAAAAGAAACAGGCACGGGGCAGGATCTGAAAGACGATATGCCCGTTTGTTATCCCGGACTTCTTTGCTGTTCCCGTAACTTCTTTTCTCCTGATTCTGCTGCAAATTTGTGAAATACTTCCTTAATTTTAACGAGGGGGCAAACATACGAGGACTTCATCGGGTCGTCCTTTCCGTAAACCCGACGTGCCGCTTCGCTTTACGTCGGGCTGAAGGTATCCTTATTCTTATGATTCATGCAAGCGCATTAACATAATCTTTTTGATAAT
>LBCX01000343.1 GCA_001657575.1 Bacteroidales bacterium Barb4 | reverse complement strand
CATCAAACAGGCGCGAAACCGTGCGCCAGTGAATGTTGACTGTCTGTGAAACAGCCTTCATTGAGTTGCCTTTATCTGAAAGAAGCAGGCAAAAACTTCGATCTCTGACTACTGAGTTGGTGCTTGTTTTGTGTAACAGGGCAAGCTGCTGCTTTTCTTCTTCCGTAAGCCTAATTTGTCTCATATACGGCTAATTAACAGGCAAATATACGAGACTATTGCCAAAATAGCAAGAAATACGACAGTAAATTTTATGAATTACTTAAATCAGACGGCAGAATCAATCCTTATGCTATTCCCGATTTGAATAATATTTGTTCTCATCACCTGAATATATAATATTGTTGCTGTTCTTTTGACTGCAAATCTATAAAATGTTATAGCGTATTCTTACAAAAGAAGGGACTTTCCCATTCCATCTCCACGCAAAAAGAACAATAATTTGTACAATCTCATTCGCTTACGCAAAGGTTTTTCTATATAATATTAAATATCGTCAGGGTTTAACCACAATTCGTCAGGTTTTGTTATTAGTCTTGCATTTTGATAAGCCGCATCCAAAGGTAAAATTGTTTCCGGAGTATAAATTCCGTCCTCTAAATCTAAAACCAATGCAAAGTCAGGACTACTTGTAAAGGAACCTGATAGAAATAGGCATTAATAGTTGAATTTTTGCAACTTGCGGTCTATACATTGGAATTACTAATTTGTAATTTCTTTTGGCAATAGCAATTGCATAATTTATTGAATTGTCTAATTTTCTTGCAAGCTCTGTACTATCGCGTTCCTGATCTTCTCTTGGAAATCTTTCTCTACGTTCTTCGATTATGTGAGTGAATTTATCATAATTTCTATCTATTTCAATATCAGGGTGAAAAATGATTTCATTGATATTTGTAAAAAAAGTTGCCGGTTCAGGTAAGTCGTCCTGCTTGACAATTCTTTTTCCATTTACATTAAATCCAATTCTTGTTAAATCGGTCAAACTGCTAAGTATATATGGATTTCTGTAAAGTATCTCTCCTCTTTCTTGTAAAGTATATACAATTATATAAATTTCGTGGAAAAACTTATCTAATAGACCAGTATTAAAAAGAATATATTTATTGTCGTCACTTCTCAATATTTTTGAACCATTATTTTCAACTTTAAGTTTTTCAAATATATTCTCTATATATGATTTAAGAATAGGATGCGGTATTCTCGATTGATGACTTCTATAATTCCATTTTTCAGGAATACATTTAATTTTTAAGTCTTCAAGAAACTGTAATCCATCCTGCCAATTTTCAAAATTCATAGCTCCTAAATGGAACATTAAATTGTCTTTGACTTCTTTCTCAAATTCTTTTTCAGTCGTAAATTTAATTCCTCCCCAACTTTTCTCAACTTTTGCCCTTTCGTAGTATGTAATTAGTTCTTGTCCATTCATTGTCTCTTTTGCAGTTTTGAAAAGAGCATAAAGAGCATTATCTACTGTAGTATTTTCCCCCGAATTTGTTTTTATAAATAACTGTTTGATCTTCGATTATTTTGTCAATCAAAGTATTAAATTCAAATGCTCTGATTGGGACTTCATTCTCAGCAAGTAAACTATTAGCTTCTTGTATGAATGTTCTAATGTTTGCTACATAGCCAAAACTTGTAACACCTTTTTTCCTTTCTTTCTCGTTTGCCATATCTATTTAGTTAATTTTCAAATCCTACTTTTTCCTGCTCGCAAATTTAATTATTATTCCTCTTTACCAAATTATTTCCTAATCTTGTTTATAGAGTATCGTTATACTCCGCCATATAACGATACTTTTTCGCTGTCTCAATCAGTCATTCTTTCACCCTTTCCCCCAATACCTTATGCAGGTTTTCCCCCATCATATTTTTCGCAATAATAACTTCCTGCGGGTCTATCAGGAAATTACTGGGCGTGTTCCTAACGGCATATAACAGGGCAACGTCGCTTTCTCACCCTTTCAAATCCGATACCTGAGTCCAAGTCAAACCGTCTTTTGCGATAGTATTCAACCAGTTCTTTCTCCCCGTCGGATAATCAAGGGAAATACTTAATCGGTAACCCGAAGGAAACCGTTGCCTCAAGCGTCAGTTCGCCATCGGTGAAGTTCAATTTGGCTACGCCCAAGTCAAACGTGATTGTCTGATCTCTTTTATTGACATTATTATTTCCATTGACCGTCAGCAAACGGGAAATTCGGGGAGCTTCAAAGAAGGCACTGTTGCCGGCTTGCGAAGCAGTGATAGTCGTTGTTCCCTTCTTGAGCAAAGAGGCCGTTCGTCCGCTAAGGTGACAGGGTTTAAAACCCTGTCACCTTAGAAACTGTCTAAATTTAACCCGTAGTGCATTTAGGCAATACAGATTTTTAAGTTGTTAATATTCTTGTTATTTAGTTTGTTAATCAATTGAATCACCGTCAGTGCCATTATTTTTGAGAGCATTCTGTTTTTGAACCCGTCAAAAGATTTGGCATGGTTTCTGCGAATCATGAATTGGTCACAGAGTTGCGAGAACAAGGTTTCCATTCGCTTTCCGGTTTTACGAAAGAGGAAATCCTGTTTTACAT
>LBCX01000342.1 GCA_001657575.1 Bacteroidales bacterium Barb4 | reverse complement strand
GGGAAGAATATCATTCACATTTTACCCTGACCGGTAAAAACAGAGAGCAGATAACTTATAACCGTAAAACAGGTAAATGAAGACAAACTGTTATTTGTTCTTTCGTAATTTAAAGAATAATCTCCTGCAGGAAGATCATGGAGCCGCTTGTAATATGTCTCAACCCCAATGCAATGAACAGGTTTGCCTTTTGTCTGATATCCTGTGCAGGACATTGAAAACTTCAGGCAAATTGCCCGGCAGGAATCATTTAAGGGTAAAATGTCCGGCAGAACAATGCAAAGATATCCTGCCTGACGGAACCGAAAGGCCGACAGAACGTCCGCAGGATGAAGACAGGCAAAAATCATGTTACAGCGGTAAAAAGACTCATAACGTGAAAAACAACCTGCTTTGTACACCTCAAAAACGTATTCTGCGGCTTTCCAAGACCTGTGACGGCAGTGTTCACGATAAAAAACAGCAGACAAACAGCCTTTGAGTTTACTTCCAGGCATTATCCTGCGGCAAGATACAGGATTCGGAGCATAAGCCTGAAAATGCAACTGTAAGGATGCCTGCAAAGAAGCCTGAAGGCAAACCATTATTTGATGCACAAAAAGAAGAAAACAAGAAAATATCAGGTTTTCGTATTCCTGTCAAGCATGCTATTGGCAGAGTCAGAAAATGTCGTATTGTCAAAGAGCGTTTCAGATGCCGCAAGTTCGGCTTTGACGATTTGGTCATGCTTATTGCTTGCGGTCTGCATAATTTTAGAATGTCATTAAAAATGTGTACTGTATAACTTTATTCTATATAATGTCTATTGTACCATATTAGGAATCTCAATTCAATAATAAAAGATCAAAGAGTAAAGTACATATGTATAATTTTAGATGAAATTGAATTATATTTTCATCCTGAATATCAGCATCAATTTATCAACTACCTTATCAATTGTATAAAAAACATGAAGTTTCAGAATATAAAAGCGGATAAATATTATAGCAGCTACCCATTCGCCATTTATTTTGTCAGATATTCCAAAATGTAATGTTATTTTTTTTGAAGGAAGAAAAACAGTGTGACGAAATACAAGAAGATACTTTCGGTGTAAATATTCATAGTTTATTGCAAAATGTTTTTTTCCTTAATGATACTATTGGAGAGTTTTCCAAGCAGAAAATTAATACTATGTTTGTAAAATTGCATAAAGGCGATACTGGCGATAATCTTTATGAAGAAATTAAGTTGGTTAGCGAGCCGTTTATTAGAAGTCAATTACTGAAGTTGTACAATGAACTTGTACCGAATAAGAAATTGAAAGATGAAATAGATGAATTGAAAGATGAATTAAAGAAAATTAAAAAGCAAATCAATGATAAAGATAAAAATTAATGATATAGACCATATTGCTATCAACTTTGTTAAAAGGATAGAAGACTCCATACTGAAAAAAATAAAAAGAAGAAAAACTCCGTGATGAGGAATTGTATGAAAAAATTCATGAAATTTATTTATGTAAGCCTGATCAATTAAAAAAGAAGCATGAAGAATTCAAAAAATATCTGGAGGACAATGATATTGACAAATCGGATACGAAAAATAAATATTTTGATTATGATAAAATCATTAATATAAATGTAAAAAAATACAGATAGTCATGTTTATTGGTTAATGCGGCAGTTGAATGTCAGAACTTGCCCATATTGCAATAGGCAATATACTTTTAGTATAAAAAAAATATAAAATTATCCGCTCGGAATTTGACCATTTTTACCCCAAGTCAGAATATCCATATTTGGCTTTATCATTTTACAATCTAATCCTGTCTTGTCCTACTTGTAACTGTCTAAAAAGAGATGAACTGATAGAAATAAATCCATATTTGGACGAGTTCGGAGATAAATACAAGTTTGTGCTAAAAAAGATGAAGAAACGGATCCTGTAATTTTAGACAAAAAATATTGAAGTGAATTTTTCTTTAGAAAATGATAATATTACAGTTTTCGGATTAAAAGAACTTTACAACAAGCATATAGTATGTCGAAGAAATAATAGACAAAGCACAAGCCTATAATGCTGACTATTACGATTCGTTGATTCAGTCATTTAGCGGATTGGGAAAAACACCCGCAGAAATAGACAGATATGTTTGGGGAAATTATACAGAAACTGTATACCACTGCAAGCGACTATTATCAAAACTTACAAGAGATATATTGGAACAATTAGATATTAAATAATCAGGTTACATCCCTGCGAAATGCCTGTTTAGAGGAGGTATCACGGTCGTCCCTTCGAGTAGGGTGTCCAAAATATCAAATCCCCTGTTTCATCCGGTAAGTGTATTCATCCTCTTAACCGCAAGATTATCCGTAAGACTGCCTTTCGTCCAGCTCTCCAAATCCTTCATAAAAACACCCTCAAGACAACGCTTGAACCCGGAAGGCCGGTCTTTGTCGCCTGTCCGCGTGAGTAAAGGCAAAATCAATGCACAGGCAGTCACCCCGTGCAGCGGATTCCCCGGCCGCTTAAACCTGCAGCAGCCCCAAAGGGATTCTGTCATATCGCTTGAAGCATTCCATACACTCTTCTCAC
>LBCX01000341.1 GCA_001657575.1 Bacteroidales bacterium Barb4 | reverse complement strand
AGCGTCAGGGAAGTCAGTCCCGTGCAGCCGCGAAAGGCACGCACGCCGACCGACCGAACAGTCGCGGGAAGCGTCATTTCCCTTAATGAACGGCAGCCCTCGAAAGCAGAAGTGTCAATCGAAACAAGCTCCTCTCCGAGCGTTACCTCTTCCAGACTGACACAGTTTTCAAAAGCCGAAGAACTTACCGACCTCGTGTCGGAAGGAAGTTTGACCGTTTTGATTATTTGGTCGGATTTGAAGTAATGATCCAGCGGACGGCTGAAAGACAGCGCATAGCTTCTGCCCTCAATGATCTTTCTCTTCGAGAGGTCAACATGCGTACCGGCCACTTTTACGACCCGGCATGTATCCCCGTTCCGGTATTCGCAGGTTATCCGGTCGGCCGTTGTCTTTTGGCACAATTCCTCAGCCGTCATTCCCGGCAGCGGCATAACCACTCCCCCCTTGTAGCAGGCGGATTGAAACTTGAAGTAGTTGAAGTCCTCCCGTTTGCCCGTATAATTCACTGCCCGCAACAGGGTGCATCCGCTAAAAGCCCCGTCGTCTATCTTTATTGCATCCTTCCTGTTCCAGTCCAAACGCAGCTCCTGCAGCGTACTGTCGTTAAATATCCCCCTGCCGATGGTTTCCACCCTGTCCGACAGCGTATAGTAATGCTTTCCCACCAAATGGTTGAGCATACTGTCCGGCACCTGTTTCATATCCAGCACCACCTGCTCTATATCCGGGGAAGGCAGCACTCTAAGGTCAAGCCGATAGTCCCCGCCGTCAAACCGTACCCTGTTTGTTTTGAGCGTCAGCACCTTTCTGCCCTCCAGATATTTGTTGAATCCTATCTCGGCTGTTTTCGCAAACATATCCACCCTGTACAGCATACCGCTCTCCCTGTCCGCAAGGTGCTGATCCGCGTATTCATCTTCCAGCGTCTTCCTGTTTTTGTCAAACTCTTTCCTTGCTTCTGCCTCTTGCTTTTTATCTTCCGGGGGGATATATTCCAGACCGTCGATAGACGCTCTTAACACTGCGTCTTTCACCTGACGGAACGCGCCCCCGTTCTCCACCACATCCAGCACGGTATGGTTCTTTTCCGTCAGAAAGGTAGCGCCTAAAAAGGTACAGTCATGGTTGTGCCTGTAATACTGGTCAAAACTGCCGAAGGGGATCGACAGCTCTTTGCCTGCAAAATCGGTCGGTTTGGCTCCTCCCTTCTTGTCTGCCAGATTTTTCTCAATGGACTTCAGCTGATCTCTGGACGTCCAGCCGAGTCTGACGCTGTGCAGGCGGGGCGTATTGGCAACGATATCGCTGCCGATGCCGAGCAGGCTGCCCGGCAGCATCAGGGAGTCCAGATTGCTGTTGTTCGCAAAGGCACGGTCGCCGATTGACGAAAGCGCGTAGTGCTGGCTGAGGTCAAGGACGTGCACCTTCGTATCCCTGAACGCTTCCGCGCCGATGACGGAAAGGGATTTGCCCTGCCGGGGGTCAAACTCTTCAAGGTCGGAACCGGCAAAAGCCCCGTCGGCGATAAAATTGAGACGGGGAGGGAATCGGAGGCTCTTCAGCCCCCTTGCGTTCTTCAGCGCATCCTTTTCAACAAGGAAAATAGAGTTGAATATCGCATCATTATGAAGGGCGGCCGGATCAAGTCCCTTCCTTTTATCCGCTACCTTTTCGATGGTATAATAGTAAGGCTTTATGTATGAACCAAAACTTGTTCCTATCGTCCGATACTGATTGACCCTAAAGCCGGCATGGGTATGGTCGTTTCCGTCTATCGCCGCCCATGGATGTTTATCGACATCATACGTATCCCTCTCATGCTGCCAGGTCAGTACCTCGGTCACGATCACCATGGCTATAAAACTGAGCAACAGAATGACAACAGATACCCCCAGCGCAATCGACATTGCAGAATGCATACCTGTCGCCGCAGCTGCCAAAGTACTCTCGGCTGTATTGACCGCTGTTTCGGCGGCAGTTGCCTTTTCTATAAGAGGCGCAAGAAGTTTTGTAAGCCCACCTTGCAATTTAACAAATCCACCCTCAACCTCTCCCTCAACCAATCCCCCAAACCCCCACATTACCGCTCCTTCCAGCTGTTGAGGAGCAATAGGTATCTGCCCGAGGAGCCAGCCCATGTGACCTGCCATCCGATATATAGTTGTATATTTGGCAGTAAGGAAAGCCATTGTAGCAGCTTGAAACGCCAGGTTAGCTACCTCAAGAGCCGCCATGGCTGCGACTGTCTCTGCGGCAGCCGCAGCGGAAATAACCGACATTGCAGCCATTGCTGCTACATCCGCAGCTACTCCGAGGGTACCCAGTATCGCGGCAAACTCCGTTGACAAGCCTGCCGTCCCCGCCTCCAATCCTTCAAACAGTAAAACCTTAATTTCTTCTTCCATACGACTCTATCTGTAAACCTCACTTCCCAAAAAAAGAAAGCGAAAACGCCCGACCTTCACAGGCAGAGGCGTTCTCTAAACCCAAATTTTATATTTGGTAACAAAAGACAAACAGCCGCAAACGTACAAATAAATTCTACTCTCACAAGTAAATGGGGAAATCAGTTGTTTTCTTT
>LBCX01000067.1 GCA_001657575.1 Bacteroidales bacterium Barb4 | reverse complement strand
GAGATAGCCGTTCATTTTGTCGATACCCAAACGCGCGAAGGCTTGAATGCGGACGGCTCACTGATCTACGAGAAGCAGGGCGATCACGTCCACGCAAACCTCGACTGGTGGCCGCAAGCCGAAACCGTTGTCGCCTTTTACAACGCATGGCAGATAACCGGCGACCGGAAGTATCTTGACAACGCCCTGAAAACATGGGGCTGGATTCGCGACAACATGATTGACCGTGAATACGGCGAATGGTACAGCACAATCACTGCCGACGGCATCCCCGCCAAGAAACGCCCGAAAGCTGACCTTTGGCGATGCCCTTACCACAACAGCCGAATGGGGTTTGAATTGTTTCAGCGGATGAAGGATTAATTTGAGTGCGGCACATCTGAAAAAATTTAAATCGTAACTTTGCAACATGGCAAACAAAGAAAAATTAACAATAGAGAAATTAATCGAAGAAGCCAAGTCTTTTTGTGTTGAGCAATCAAAAATCCAACACAAAGAATTATTTGGCGTAACGGATGGCAAAGCGGTAGGAACACTTATTGAACACAAATTCCAAGCATGCTTATACGATAAATATGAGGTGACAATCGGTTCTTCAGCTAAAGGAATTGATCTACCATCTGATGATATATTGACGGATATTAAAGTTACTTCCATAAAACAGCCTCAATCTTCTTGTCCTTTCAAAGATGCCAAGCAAAAGATATTCGGACTTGGCTATAATCTTCTCGTATTTGTTTATGACAAAACTGATAATTCAAAAACACAAACAGCAACGCTGAATTTTGCCAGTTGTTCATTCATCGCAAAAAAACGGACTGCTGATTACACCATGACTTACCGCTTAAGAGAAATGGTAAGCGACAAAGCAAATGAGGCAGATATAATTGCCTATTTGCAGGATAGAAATATTCCTGTTGACGAAATAACTTTGTCTGAAATTGCTAAACAAATTTTAGACTCTCCGCCGAAACAAGGTTATTTGACAATTTCAAATGCGTTGCAATGGCGATTGCAATATCAACGGATTGTTACATTAACTGAAGATATAGAAGGTATTGAAAAAGTTGTTGCCTATTGTACACCGAATAAATGAAAATCTTTGAGGCTAATATTACTTGTAAGGTTGTGGAATTCTTAAAAGAAAGCCTCAAAAATATCGTATTGACTGGTGCCGCCAATCAAATGCTGTATAATCAATTCGGTATTTTACATTCTTTCGAGAATGATGACGAACTTAGTCATTTAAAAGAGCAATTATCAATAAAAAGCGATGCAGCGAGTGAACCGGACAGAGTCGGATATGGCGATTTCCAAACCAATGCGGATTTGTCCGACAAGGTGGCAGTACACTTGATTACCCAAAAGATTTCTCCGGATATTATCATTGAGCCGACTTGCGGAAAGGGAGCTTTTATCCTTGCGTCATTAAAAAGATTTACTCAACTCAAAGCTGTTTACGGTATAGAGATTTACAAACCTTATGTTTGGGAATGCAAGTTTGGTATTATGGATTTCTTTCTTGATAATCCGCAAGCGAACAAACCTGATATTGTGATTTTTCACAGCAATGTTTTTGATTTTAATTTTAACCAAATTAGAGAAAAACATGCAGCACAGAACATCTTAATAATAGGAAACCTACCGTGGGTAACTAATTCCAAACTCGGATGTTTAGATTCAGAGAATCTCCCCAAGAAGACCAACAGCAAAAATTACAAAGGTTTGGATGCCATAACGGGAAAAGGCAATTTTGATATAGCCGAATACATTACCACATCCTTAATTGACACATTTCAGGAAACACAAATGACTGTCGCATTGCTGGTCAAAAATACTGTAATTAAAAACATCGTATTTGACCAAAGCAAAAGCAAACGCAAGATTTCAGAGATAAGAAAATATTGCATCAACAGCAAAAAAGAGTTTAATGTTTCCGTTGAAGCTTCGCTGTTTTATTGCAAAATGCAATCATCACCTGAATTTGATTGCATTGAATTTGACTTTTATTCAAAAACACAACCAATCAAGAAACTGGGTTGGACAGGGCAAAAGTTTGTTTCCAATATTGATGCTTATCTTTATACAAAGAACATTGATGGTGAAAGTCCCTTTGTTTGGCGACAGGGATTAAAACACGATTGTTCAGCCGTAATGGAATTGGAACGGGTAAAGGGTCATTACACCAATGGATTAAACGAAGAGTTTGTATTGGAAAGTGACCTTGTTTACGGTATGCTGAAAAGTTCGGATTTGAAAAATACAGTGATAAATCAACCCAGAAAATTCACCCTTGTTACGCAAAAAAACATCGGGCAGGAAACCAACTGCATAAAACGTATTTACCCTGATACATACCGTTATTTATTTACACATAAAGCATATTTTGATGCCCGGAAATCAATCATTTATAACAACAGACCGTCTTTTTCCATTTTCGGTATCGGCGATTATTCGTTTGCACCTTACAAAACAGCCATATCAGGATTATACAAAACGTTTCATTTTACATTGGTTTTGCCTTTTGAAGAAAAGCCCGTCATGCTTGATGACACTTGTTATTTTATTGGTTTTGACAAAATTGAATTTGCCGTTTACTCCCTGCTGCTTTTAAATTCAAAAGAATGCATGCTTTTTCTGAAATCTGTCACCTTTCCTGATGCCAAGCGGACATTTACCAAAGATATTTTGATGAGAATAGACCTTTTTGAGTTGGCAAAATCATACAGCGAACAAGAAAGGCAAAACGACTTAATCAAATTAAATGAAACATACGGACTTCATTTGACATTGGAGTTATGGGACAGTTTCATTGCTAAAATGAGACCGGCGAAAAGCAGTCAGCCGACGTTGGAATTTGGATAAAAAATGAACATAAGTAAAGTACGTTTTATAAATTAATTTATATTATTTTCCGAAGCCCTAACAGGATTTGAAAGCCTGTTAGGTAGGGTGTTCAGTAAAGTGTACCCAAAAAAGGGAGAAAAAAAGGAAAAAATTTCGTTGTAATCAATTTGAATTTAATTGTTTACAAATAAAATATTTATATCCTTTTTGGATTATATTTTATGTGCCTGATTTTCATTGATTGGTAAATTTGTATTCGTATTATAATCAGATAATTAAATCTATTTTTTCAGCTCAATTCTACATAAAAAATGGAACACTTTACTGAACACCCTACCTGTTAGGGCTGGTACAGTATCGTTCTTTCAGTTAGGGGCGGGTTTGAAATCCGCCCCTACATCTGGTGTTATCCGTAACCCCACATCCCGCTTCACTCCATGTGGGGCTGAAATTGGTCGTCCTTTCGAAATATAAATCATACAAGTACGTGATGCAAATTATTTATATTAACGTGAGTTCGATATAAAAATAGTCCGTTGGGACTTTTATATCAATAGGATAAACATTAGCCGGATCACATCGGTATACGTAGGACATTAACGTGAATGCCCTAAAGGCAAAAGATGCAGGGTTGCGGCAATTTTCTATTGATATGAATGCCCTTACAGGCAATTAAGAGCTAAAAAAAATGATTTACTTATATCGAATTCGCGTTATTTTAAAACAGAGCTGTTTACTAATTCTGTCTGAACCAGCGGAATTAAGTCATGACCGTTTATTTGTAATTGGCAGCTTGTGTTGTGGCGTTGATTTGGCAGTTTGTGGCTCTGTACAAACCAAATCTCATTGAAATGCAAATATATAAAAACAAAATAGTATCTTTACGGCAGTATTATTGAAATAATAAGCATGCATACAATTTTACGATTAGAATTTAAGACTATTTTTCCAAATGAAGGAAAAAGAAGTGTATTGGATTATCTTAAAGAAATACCTAAAGATATTCTGCTCAAGTTTATAGGATTTTCTACCCGCTATCCGCAACCTAATTTCGACAATTTCTTTTCTAACCCTAATATCAGAATAGATATTTGTAATAGGGTATTGGAATATTGTAGAGAGAATAAAATTACAAATAAGCCTATTGTCATATCAAGAGAGGCAAGTTTAAAAATAGTCGAGATTATATTATCTAAGAAAAAAGAATTTTTAGATGATAACAATCAGTCTGATGTTGATCGTGGAGAATTAAATTTTTTCAAGACTTTTCTAATAATAAATGAAGAACTGAATGCTAAGGATGACAAAAAAATATCATCAGAAGAAAACTATGAGAAACTGGTTGATATGTCAATTTCTTCATCCTTTCCTCTTGCCGATCTTGGTCTTTATAATAAGAATGATATAGATTTTTACAAACTATTATATTGTACCCTGATTAGATTTAACTATCTATTGGATTTTTTGAAATCAAAAGATGAGTATAAATACTTAGAAGATGCTTTATGTGCTAATTTTGCTACTGATAATACAAAAGAATTATTGTATCAGGTTAAATATTTGTTGGCCCATTCATTAGAGATGAAGGTGTCTGGTAATTATGTATTTGTTGTTGAAGATAAAAACCAAATACTTTTTTTAGATAGTTTTGTATCTGAAGTTATTGATGAAGATGATGATTTTACTAATTTACGGAATTTCCCATTGTTAAAAATTAAAGATAATGTATATACCGTTATAGAGTTCTTCTTTATCATAGACAAATTTACGAAAAGTACAAAATTTGTTTTGAAAGATGCTTTTAACAAAAAACATAGCCTATCCGAGAGAGACAGAACATTTTTTACTTTTTATAACACAGAGTTTTCCGAGAATTTTTTAATGAAAAACGTTTTGAATGAACTATTCCATGATTCTCTCTATGTTAAGAAGAAAGAAATGGATGACCATAATAATGAGCCTGATTATTATGCAAGATATAAAGATAGAGTTTATCTCTTTGAAAACAAGGATGTAATGATAGCAAAAGGAGTTAAAGGTTCCAGTGATATAGAAAAGATAAATGAAGCATTACAAACAAAGTTTAATAAGAAAAATGTTGGTGTAGATCAACTCATATATTCAATAAAGCAGATTGTCAATAAAACATTTAAGTATGATGATGACGCAAATAAAAGGAATGATTTAGTCATATATCCAATATTGTTAGTTAGCGATAGGATATTTATGTGTCAAGGAATAAATCATAGGCTAAATACATGGTATCGGGAAAAGTTGGGTAATGAATATACTAAGAACTCCTTGGTTAAGGATTTAACTATGATAGATATAGATACATTAATCTATTGGCTACCTTACCTTAAACAAAATCAGAAAAATTTCAGAAAAATTGTTCACAATCATATCAACAAAATGATAGATGCTTTCATTACTAAGCCTAAAAAGAAGCCTATTGATGTAATGGAGTTTACGCAAAGAAAAATCGAAAAGCAATTACGTCCTATTAGTGAGAGATTGAGACGATTTAGACTTGAGTCAAAATATCTGCTACTATTGTTTAAAGATACTTTTCCTGAAAACTAAGAATAGTATTATATCTGCCACCCGTACCTGCGTTTCTTCTTTTTCTTGCGGTGCAGTATTTCTTCTTTAAGGGTGATTTTTCAGTTTCTGAGCAAGTATTGAAAGAATTCCACTGCGTAATGATCATTCGCTAACAACTATTCGGCAGCTTGTAAGTTTAACGCGGATTTTTCGAATAGTGCGGGCATATGAATTTCATAAAATGTGTTATTTCCAATACTTACATAAAAATTATACCATGAAACGCACCTGTTACGTATTTCTTCTGTTGGCGGTGAGCGCGGTGTCGTTTGCCGGCAATTACAAGAGCTTCAAAGTGTCCGTTTACACCCGTGCTTACGAGGTGGAGAAGATGAGAGACCTGCACTGGCTGGATTCTACTTGGGCAATCATTTCGAATCAGTTCAAGGTGGACAAGATCTATCTGGAGACGCACCGTGACCTGCTGATCGTTCCTGATGCCACATTGGAACAAGCCAAGAAGTTCTTCCTTGATCGCGGCATTGAAGTGGGCGGCGGCATCACCTACACTATCAACGAAACTAACAGTTTTGAGACGTTCTGCTATTCCGACCCCGAACATCGCAAGATGGTACGTGAGATTGCCGAGCATACCGCCAAGCATTTCGATGACTTTATCCTTGATGACTTCTTCTTCACCAGCTGCAAATCCGACATTGAGATAAAGGCGAAGGGCACGCAAAGCTGGACGGAATATCGCACCAAACTGATGACTGAAGCCGGTCAGGAACTTGTCATCAAGCCGGCAAAGAAGATTAACCCAAAGGTGAAAATCATCATCAAATACCCCAACTGGTACGACCATTTCCAAGGCTTGGGCTTCAACCTGAACACAGGCCCGCAAATCTTCGATGCCGTCTGGAGCGGAACGGAAACGCGCGACCCTGCCACTGCCCAGCACTTGCAGAACTATCTTAGCTATAATATTATTCGCTACTTCGACAATCTTCGTCCGGGTCATAACCTCGGCGGTTGGGTGGATGCCGGCGGCTCCAACCTCGGTATGGATCGCTATGCCGAACAGCTCTGGCTGACGATGTTTGCCAAAGCTCCCGAAATAGCCCTTTTTGCCTACAACCAGCTGATTGGCGTAGCCCTCAGTCCCGAAACGCACCGTACTCCTTGGCAGGGGCAGGGCACGAGCTTTGACTACGATGAGATGATGAAGCCCGTCAAGACGGCGCATGGCGAGGTTGTGCCCACAACCCTTGCCCGTGTGGCGGGTGTTACCTTTGATAAGATTGACGGTTTTGTGCACAAGCTGGGCAAGCCTGTGGGCATCAAATCCTACAAGCCGTTCCACTCGTTGGGTGATGATTTTCTGCAAAACTACTTCGGCATGATTGGTCTTCCGATGGATATGTATCCCGAATTTCCAGCCGACCAACAGGTAGTTCTGCTCACCGAACAGGCTAAGTATGATGCCGATATTATTTCCAAGATAAAGAAACAGTTGCAGAAAGGCGGCGATGTAGTGATTACCAGCAGTCTGTTGGAAGCCATCCCCGAAAAGATTGCCGACATTGCCGAACTTCGCGCCGGCGGTCTCAAAGCCCTTGTGAACGACTTCGGCTCTGCCGGTATGGCGGACAAGGACATTCTCATCCCGCAAGTGCGCTATCAGACAAACGATGTCTGGGACATCCTCAGTGCCGGTCGTCCGCTGACCAAAGGCACAAGCGGCTACCCCATGCTGCTGCGTGCCCCTTACTCCAAAGGCAACCTCTTCGTGATGACTATCCCCGATGACTTTGGCAATCTCTACGACCTGCCAGAAGGCGTACTGAACGCTTTCCGCCAAGTGTTGAGCAAGGACTTGGACATTCGCATCGAAGCTCCTGCCAAAGTGGGCTTGTTCCTCTACGACAACGGCACCTTCATCGTTGAATCCTTCCTTGACGAGCCTGTAACCGTCCGCGTCATCACCCGCAAGGACGTGGCAACCATCAGCGATATGCTCGACGGAAGCGTTATTGAGAAGCTGCCGGAGGAACGCAACGCCTCTTTCAGCCGCCGCTATCAGGGAGCGGAGGAAACGAATGCCTTCCGTGTCACCCTGCGCCCACATTCCTACAAGATATTTGCAAAGTATTGATGCTGCACAAGTTCACCCAAATGAAAGGGGCAACGGATTTGATCCGCTGCCCCTTTCACTTGTTTATTCAGCAATCCTCAGCATTTAATATTCAACTGATTCAGCACATTCCGTATCTTCTCAAAGGTATCTATGCGGGTGGGCACCAGCGGCAGGCGTAGTTTATTTTCGATAAATCCCATTGTATGGAGCATGCACTTCACGCCGGCGGGATTGCCGTCAACGAACAAGAGGTTGAACAGCTCCGTGAAACTGTGATGTATAGTGCGGGCACTGTCATAATCCCCTGCCAGAGAAAGGCGAACCATCCGGCTGAACTCGTGCGGAAAGGCGTTCCCGATGACGGAAATCACACCGATGGCACCCAGTGTAACCAGCGGAAAGGTGATGCCGTCGTCGCCGGATATGACGTTGAAGTTCGCCGGCTTGTTCTTAATGATGTCGTCCATCTGGGTGATATTGCCGGAAGCCTCCTTGACGGCGATGACATTCGGGCATTCGCGGGCGATGCGCAGGGTGGTCTCTGCCGTCATGTTCACGCCCGTCCGTCCCGGTACGTTGTAGAGGACAATCGGGAGCTTCGTTGCTGCTGCCGTCGCCTTATAATGCTGGTAAATACCCTCTTGGGAAGGCTTGCTGTAATAGGGGACAACGGACAGGATGGCATCAATACCCTCGAAGTTACCGCTTTGCAACTGTTCTGTAACGGCGCGGGTACAGTTGCCTCCGACCCCCAGCACAACGGGGACGCGACCGCGCACACGGGTTATCACCGTCTCAACGATCCGCTCCTTCTCCTCTCCCGTGAGGGTCGGTGTTTCGGCTGTCGTTCCGAGTACGACAAGATAGTCGGTACCGTTCTGCAACTGGTAATCCACCAGCCTGCCCAACACCTCATAATCCACACTCTCGTCTTCCCTGAATGGTGTGATCAATGCCACCCCCATCCCTTTCAAGTTTATATCTGCCATAACCTTTTGCTTAACTGCTCTTATTCTCCTAACTTCAAACTCCTAACTACCTGACTACTTAACCCCCTTCTGCCCCCCTCGAATGGTCTGCAAATAATATATAATGAGGTCAAACATACGTGCCGGACGGTCATTGTCTGCCATTGAAATGCAGAAATCATACATATCCAGCTGCCCCGCCCGCTTCAACCCGATTTTGAAGGTGGAAGAATGCTGCAACATAAGGTATTTCATCTGGATGTAATTATCCCCCGTCATGTCAATCAGTATATCCGCCTTTTCGGCATTCAGCGCACGGACACTTTCCGGGTCGGGAAACCCCCACCGGCTGTGATCCTTCTCGAAAACAAGCAGGCGAACCTCTTTCGTATTCATGTCCGAATGAGACACGGGTACATAGAGGCACACTTGCACCTTTTTACCCAATGACCGCAACTTTGTCAAACAGGGCGTTATTTCCTTTTCGTCTTGCGCCTCGCAGAAGACAAGAATATGCGCCGCCTCTTCCAGAGAGCGGAAACAATGGGGGCGCGAAGCCGTCGTCCTCGCCATCTTCCGTATCGAACGCTTGATGAAATAGTCGGTAAATATCATTCAGTCAACATATTTAGAAATTCATTCTCATCTATAATCTTTACGCCTGCTTTGCGTGCCTTGTCTGATTTGGCAGGTCCCATATTGTCGCCTGCAAGGAGATAGTCGGTTTTACCGGACACGGCACTGCTGTTCGTCCCCCCGTGTTGCTCAATCATCGCCTTGTATTCATCGCGCGAATGCAGGGAGAAAGTGCCGCTGATGACGATGGACAAACCTTTCAGCTTCTCCGAACGCTGCGACAGCTGTTCTTCGGAAACGGACATTTGCAAGCCTTCCTCTTTTAGTCGGCTTACTATTTCCCTGTTCCCCTCGTCCGCAAAGTAGGCAATGACACTTTGGGCGATACGCTCCCCTATCTCATCTACCTTGATTAAGGCTTCTAAAGAGGCTTCTGCCAGCTCGTCCATCGTCCGGAAGGCATACGCGAGACGCTTGGCAACCGTCTCGCCCACGTAGCGGATACCCAAGCCGTACAGCACCCGTTCAAAGGGCACATTCTTCGACTCGCGAAGGCTTTCCAAGAGGTTGCGGGCACTCTTGTCCGCCCACCGTTCGAGGCTCAGCAAATCATGCACGGTCAGTTTGTACAAGTCTGCCGCATTCTTGACAAAACCTGCATTGTGGAGGTCTTCCACCGTCTCCGGTCCCATGTTTATATCCATCGCCTTGCGCGTGACGAAATGCTCTATCCGCCCCTTTATCTGCGGCGGACAGCCCGTTTCGTTCGGGCAGTAATGAGCGGCTTCGCCTTTCGGGCGCACCAGCTCAGTGCCGCATTCGGGACAACGGGGAATAAAGCAAACCTTAGCCCCCGACATCATGTCGCGAGCTTCCGTATCCGTGCCGACAATCTTGGGGATAATCTCCCCGCCCTTCTCCACAAACACACGGTCGCCGATCCGCAAATCAAGCCCTTCTATAATATCGGCGTTATGAAGGGAAGCACGTTTTACGGTCGTCCCCGCAAGAAGTACGGGATCCAGATTGGCAACGGGCGTGACAGCCCCCGTGCGCCCCACCTGAAAAGACACGGCATTCAGGCGCGTCACTGCCCTTTCAGCCTGAAACTTATAGGAAATCGCCCAGCGTGGACTCTTAGCCGTAAAGCCCAAGTTCCGTTGCTGGCGAAGCGAGTTCACTTTTAAGACAATACCGTCGGTAGCCACAGGAAGTTCCTTCCGTTCCATATCCCACCGCGCAATGTAATCGAATATATCCTGCGGTGTCCGGCAAATCTGTATGACATCGGGCACTTTGAAGCCCCACGAGCGGGCTGCTTCCAAGTTGCCGTAATGGCTTTCGGAAGGTAAGTTTTCTCCTAATAAATAATAGAAATAAGCATCCAGCTTACGGGAAGCGACAACGGCAGGATTCTGCTGTTTCAACGTTCCCGCCGCCGCATTCCTCGGATTGGCAAAAAGCAGCTCTTCCTGCTCCTCTCTTTCCTTATTAATACGGTCAAACTCCGCCCACGGGAGGAGTATCTCCCCACGTATCTCGAAACTGTCGGGAAAGTTGTCCCCCATCAACTTGAGGGGAATGGAGCGGATGGTTTTCACATTCGCTGTCACATCATCGCCGCGGGTACCGTCGCCGCGGGTGACAGCCCGCAACAAACGCCCTTTTTCGTATATCAATGAAATAGAAGTGCCGTCATACTTCAGCTCGGCAACAATCTCAAACGGTTCACCGTTCAGACCGCGCACCGTCCGCTCGTAGAAATCGCCCACCTCCCCTTCCGAATAGGTATTCCCCAGCGAAAGCATCGGATAAACATGAAGCACCTGATTAAACTCTTTGGAAAGGTCACTGCCCACACGCTGTGTTGGCGAATGCGGGTCGGCATATTCGGGATGCTCTGCTTCCAAGACTTGCAACGCTACCATCATCCTGTCAAATTCACAGTCGGATATAATAGGTCGCGCGAGAACGTAATAATAATAATTATGCTGTCCCAAGTCTCTCCTCAACTGTCTGATTCTGCCTCCTGTGTCTTCCATATATGAATGTCCCGAATGAAAGGCGCAAATATAATTCAAATCCCATACCCCTGCCTAATCCGCCGTTAAAATCTGGACACCGCAGATTCAAGCCCTAAATGTGACACATCAGGACAAATGTAATCAAAGCGTAAACTATTTTAGAAGGCTTTGAAAGCAAAGTTTTCTTGGTCTTTTGTTTGTTTTGTACCGGTCTGATACACTTGTTCGGGTATAAATTTAAGTCTGTCCCCTTGATGATATATTGCCTGGTCAACCCGTTTGTATATTCGGCATTGCTAATTAAGTACATTTTCTTACATTTGCAGGAAAAAATAGAATGAATTGTCCCAAATGCCGCAGTGGAAAAAAGATAAAAGCGGGTTTCTCCAAAGGCAGACAACGTCATAAGTGCAAAGCCTGCGGTTGCAATAAAGTCAACGGCTAAACCCGAATCAATGAAAAAGCAGGCTCTTCGTTTGTATCTTGAAGGTTCAGGCTTTCGTTCAACAAGAAGACTTTTAGGAGTAAGTAACGTTTCTGTCTTGAATCGAATCAGAAGATTTGGAAAAGAAGTACCGGAACTTAATTTGGAAAGCATAGAAACAGCGATAGTAGAAGTGGATGAAATGTATACTTATACTGGTTCAAGAAAACTGTCAGTGGATTTGGATTGCCGTCGGCAGAATTGGGAAACGATTCCTTGATTTTCCGGCATTGCTAATGAAGGATATTTAGCGTTCCATTTCGATAATGCATTAATAATAACACTGATATTTCCAGCATTACTGCTTTCTTGGAACAGCATTCGGACTTTCTTCTTGTTCCTGCCAAAAAGTGCCTGAACAAGCTATTGTATCCTTCCGCTGTAAAGGTTTCCGCTTTGGTTTGCAGATGCTTTTCTTGGAGTATGATGCTCCCGCAAGGTTTCCGGTAATTGCCTGAAATCCTGTTCATGCCGTGATGCTTTATTTTGTTCC
>LBCX01000340.1 GCA_001657575.1 Bacteroidales bacterium Barb4 | reverse complement strand
CTTCGCTTTACGTTGGGCTGAAATCCGGCATTCCTTCGAAATTTGCGTAACGCCATATTTGACCGAAAGCAGAAGTCCCGAAGGGACGGGATATTTCAGCCCCACATGAAGCGAAGCGGAATGTGGGGTCAAAGATGGCACACCGTCAGGGAGTCCTGCAAGGACGGCGGAAATACTATCGTCCTCTAAACCCAACGTGCCGCTTCGCTTTACGTTGGGCTGAAATCCGACATTCCTTCGGAATTTATGCAACATCATCTGTTATTATTTGAATTTCATTTAACCCCTAACAGGGTTTGAAACCCTGTTAGGGGTTAATTCCACGTCTCCCTTATATTTTCAAGCCGGAGAAGCACATGAAGCCGATGCCCATCAAGCCTGTAATGATGAAGGTGATGCCTAATCCGCGCAGGGGTTTGGGGATGTCTGAATAGGTCAGTTTTTCACGGACGGCTGCCATGCCGACGATGGCGAGCATCCAGCCGATACCGGAGCCTAATCCGTAAACCGTAGCTACACCAACATTCGGGAAGGCTTTCTGCTGCATGAAGAGCGAACCGCCCAGGATGGCACAGTTCACGGCTATCAGCGGCAGGAAAATCCCCAGCGAGGCATAGAGTGCCGGCGCAAAACGTTCAACCACCATTTCCACCAGCTGTGTGAACGAGGCGATAATGGCAATGAATATGATAAACGACAGGAAACTCAGGTTTACTTCGGCATATTCGGCACCCATCCAGGCGAGTGCGCCTTCTTTCAATACATAATTCTCCAACAGGTAGTTGATAGGCAGCGTGCAGACGAGGATGAACGTCACGGCAACGCCTAATCCCAAAGCGGTCTTCACATTTTTGGAAACAGCCAGAAAAGAACACATACCCAGATAGTATGCGAATATCATGTTGTCCACAAAAATCGACCGCACAAAAGTGCTCAGTAATTCTTCCATCTTCTCGTTTATTTAGCTTTCCTGTAATTCTTTATTCCGTGAGCGGTGTACCCAGATGATGACGGCGACGACAAACAATGCCATCGGCGGCAGGATCACCAAGCCGTTGTTTACGTATCCGAAGTCATAGACTGCCTGCGGAATTACCTGTATGCCCAACAGGGAGCCGGAGCCGAACAGTTCGCGGAAGAAGCCGATGATAACCAATATCAGTCCGTAGCCAAGCCCGTTGCCGATGCCGTCGAGGAAGGATGCCCAAGGCCCGTTGCCGAGAGCGAAGGCTTCGAGCCGTCCCATGAGGATACAGTTCGTGATAATCAGCCCGACGAATACGGACAGCTGTTTGTTCACATCAAAAGCGTAGGCTTTCAGAAATTCACTGACCACCGTCACCAGAGCGGCGACCACAACCAGCTGCACAATGATACGGATACGGTTGGGTATCGTATTTCGTATGAGCGAAATAATGACATTGGCAAAAGCCACGACCACCGTCACGGAAAGCCCCATCACGATGGCGGGTTCCAATTTGGACGTTACCGCCAACGCCGAACAAATCCCCAGCATCTGTATGATAACGGGATTGTTCTTGTTCAGCGGGCCCAACAATACTTCTTTGTTTTTATTTGATAATAATCCCATCTTATTCGTGTTCTTGTGAGGTTAAAAACTTAACGTACTCGCCCAAGCTGTCGAACAGCATACGGTCAACGGCTTTGCTCGTAATCGTTCCGCCGGAGATGCCGTCCACGTAATCCTGCCCTTCGGCACTTTTGCCCGGCTTTACGACCGCAATGGATTTGAACGTGCCGTTTTGAAACAGCTTCTTTCCGATAAAGGGGGTGCTGAAGGCTTTTGTTACAATCTCGGCACCCAGTCCCGGCGTTTCGCCCGCATGGCTGAAGTCTGCGCCGAAGACAGTGTTGAAATCGTCATCCACTGCGAGGTATCCCCACAGCGGGCCCCAGAGTCCGGCTCCCTGCAACGACATGATGTACTTGGTCTTCCCGTCCACTTTGGCGGCGAACACCGGATATTTATGTTCGGCAAATGTTTTCGCCGCATCGGCGGCAAAGGCATCGCCGTCCGCCCGCGCGCCGTCGTCGTCCACCAGAAAGGCTTCCTCTATCAGTTCATTGTATTTCGCTTCCGCTTCGCCTGCCGGCACATTCACGTTGATGGAGCGGAGGATTTGCTGCCGTTTGTCGTTGTCCTCGTTTGCCTTTTGCAGGCTGTGCAGCGACTGCGAGGTGAATGCCAGCAGAACCGCCACCAGCACCACCATGACGGAAGCATATACGACGGTGTATGTATTACTTTCTCTGTTCATAATCTGTATTAGTTTATTCTTTTCAGCCTCCGTGATATATTCTTTTCCACCACATAGTAATCAATCAGCGGGGCGAATATGTTCATCAGCAATATCGCCAGCATCATGCCTTCGGGATAGCCCGGATTGAGTACGCGAATGATAATCGCCATCGCTCCGACAAGGAAACCGTAGATATACTTGCCCGTCTCCGTCCGCGCGGAAGTCACCGGATCGGTTGCCATAAACACGGCACCGAAGGCGAAACCGCCCAGCAGCAGATGGTCAAGAGGGCTTGTGCTCATCGCCACCGTTGTCCCTGCCAAATTAAACAAAGCCGCCATCA
>LBCX01000066.1 GCA_001657575.1 Bacteroidales bacterium Barb4 | reverse complement strand
TTTATCGTTCTTTCAGAACTCCCTTGTTAGCATCATCCCTAAACCCCACATTCCGCTGTGCTTCATGTGGGGCTGAAATCGGGCGTCCTTGCAGGACTCCCCTGCCGTTGCCATTCCTTAACCCCACATTCCGCTGCGCTCCATGTGGGGCTGAAATCCGGTATCCTTTCAGGATACACCAGACGGCAATGTTACGCAGATGCCCTGAAAGGGCAAAAGATTTCAGCCCCACATGCAGCGCAGCGGAATATGGGATTATTGGTGTTGTCTGCAAGGAAGTCCTGAAAGGACGATAATATATATATTGTTACAGGTTGCATTGTAAATATGATTTGTATTTGTATCATCCTTTCAGGATACCCTTGGCGGTATCTTCCTTAACCCCACATTCCGCTGCGCTGCATGTGGGGCTGAAATCCTTTGCCCTTTCAGGGCATTTGCGCCGTAGCGCATAAAAAAGGCACCATAGCAGTAGGGGCATCCCTTGCAGATGCCCCGAAGGGGCAAAAGATTTCAGCCCCACATGAAGCGTAGCGGAATGTGGGGTTATCGGTGTTGTCTGCAAGGAAGTCCTGAAAGAACGATAATATATATTGTTACAGGTTGCATTGTAAATATGGTTTGTATTTGTATCATCCTTGCAGGATTTCATTGGGTCGCCCTTTCCGTTAACCCCACATGGAATGGAGCGGAATGTGGGGCTGAAATCTTGTGCCCTTCGGGGCACAAGTAAAGGGCATGACTATTGAAAGAAATGATAGATTTGCACCCCCTAAATCGGGTAATTATATAAATCCTGTATCATGTTTCCGACAGTCAGTATTATCATGGGCAGCACTTCCGACCTGCCTGTAATGGAAAAGGCGGCGGCGTTTCTGAATGAGATGGAAGTCCCGTTCGAGATGCACGCACTGTCTGCACACCGCACTCCGGCAGAGGTTGAAGCCTTTGCCAAAGGGGCGGAAGGCAGGGGTATCAAGGTGATTATTGCGGCGGCAGGCATGGCGGCTCATCTCTGCGGGGTGATTGCTTCGATGACAACGGTGCCGGTTATCGGCGTACCCATCAACTCCACGCTGGACGGCATGGATGCTTTACTGGCTATTGTACAGATGCCTCCGGGCATACCTGTGGCGACCGTCGGTATCAATGGTGCCCTCAATGCCGGCATATTGGCTGTGCAAATCCTTGCCGCAGGGGACGACCGGCTTCGGGAGAAGCTGTCCGCCTATAAAGAAGACCTCAAGATGAAGATTGTGAAGGCGAATGCGGAGCTTGCCAAAGTCTCTTATGCTTATAAAACGAATTAGGGGTGAGGATTTCGCCGGAAGGCGTAATACGTTTGGAGCGAGACGGAAAGGAGCACCAGCCCCAATCCGATATAGAAGGCGAAGTTGAGTTCCCGCGCTTCATTGAAAAAGAGGATGGCGAAGAGGATGCTGTAAACCGGCTCAAGGTTGTAGCTGAGGTTGACCGTAAAGGCGGAAATGACTTTCAGCACGTCTATCTCCAACAAATAAAGGACGACGGTGCAGAAGAACGACATCACAAGCAGCAAAAGGGTATCCCTCACACTGGGGACGATTGTTTCCACCGGAAAGTAATGAAGATAAAGAGGCATCAGGCAGACCATGAGCAGGAAGCCGCCCGTCAGTTCATACAGCAGCATCGTAACGGAACGGTGTCTGACGGCAATCTTTTTACTCGCAAGGGTAAACAGGGCGCAGAAGGCGGAGGATATGCCCCCTAGCAGGATGCCGGTGCGGTAGCGCATGTCGAACTGAAACAGTAGCAGGATGCCGGAGACGATGAGCAGGCTGAACAGCCATTCCCTACGCTGAAACCTGCCCCCGAAGAACAGCGGATCGAACAGGGCGGTGAAAAAGCATACCGACGAGAAGCATACTACCCCGACCGATATGTTGGCATACTTGATACTCCCGTAAAAGAACACCCAGTGAAGAGCCAGCAGGCATCCCGCTCCGCCTATCTTCAGAAATTCGCGCAGGGAGATGCGCTCCGGCTTCCCCATGACTCGCTGTATAAAGAAAAGCATCAGGGCGGCAATAAACATGCGGTAGCAAACGAGCAAGCCCTCGTTGAGGGTGATCAACTTGCCGAACAGTCCCGTAAATCCCGCCAAAAAGATAGAGAGGTGGAGTTTCAATAATGTCTGCTTCATATCGGGCGGCAAAGATACTATATAATGAAATTATACTACTTTTGCCGCCTGAATTGTCAGAGAAACAAATTAATCCCCCCCTTATATGAAACTTTTACAGGAGAAATTGGGCAGGTACGACGTGCCGCAGAAAGCCATGGCGGCGGGTATATACCCTTATTTCAGAAAGATAGAAAGCGATCAGGATACAGAGGTTATCATCAACGGGAAGAAAGTCCTGATGTTCGGCTCCAATGCCTATTTAGGGCTGACCAACCACCCGAAGGTGAAAGAGGCTGCCATTGCGGCGATACGGAAATATGGCACGGGCTGTGCCGGCTCGCGTTTCCTGAACGGGACATTAGACATTCATATTGAGCTGGAGCAGCGTTTGGCAGCGTTTGTCGGCAAAGAAGATGCCATTGTTTATTCCACCGGCTTTCAGGTGAATCTGGGGGTGGTTTCCTGCCTGACCGGTCGCGAAGACTATATATTGTGGGATGAACTTGACCATGCCTCCATTATAGAAGGACACCGCCTTTCCTTCTCCACCAAGCTCAAATACAAGCACAACGATATGGAGTCGCTCGAAAAGCAACTCCTCAAATGCGAACCGGACAAGATTAAACTGATTGTCACCGACGGCGTATTCAGCATGGAGGGCGACATTGCCGACTTGAAGGGCGTTGTGGCATTGGCAAAGAAGTATAATGCTAGCGTAATGGTGGACGAGGCGCACGGTATCGGTATCTTGGGACGGCAGGGGCGTGGGACGTGCGACCATTTCGGCGTAGCCGATGATGTTGACCTTATCATGGGCACTTTCAGCAAATCCCTTGCTTCCATCGGCGGCTTCATCGCTTCCGACAAGGAAGTAATCAACTATCTCCGCCATCATTCCCGTTCCTATATATTCAGCGCAAGCAATACGCCGGCTGCCACTGCCGCCGTAGGTGCCGCTCTGGACATTATGATGAGCGAGCCGGAACGCATAGCCAACCTATGGGACTTGACTCACTACGCTTTGGACGGCTTCCGCACGATGGGCTGCGAGATAGGGCATACTTCCACGCCTATCATTCCCCTGTATATCCGCAACAATGACCTTACGTTTTTGATTGTCAAAGAGCTGTTTGAGGCAGGCATATTTGTCAATCCCGTTGTCACCCCTGCCGTTGCTCCCGAAGACACGATGATACGTTTCTCCCTGATGGCAACCCACAAGAAAGCGCAACTTGACTTTGCCCTCGAAGCTATTGAGAGGATATTCAAGAAGCACCATATCATTGGGGCGAAAGGGTAATCCTAATAGATGTTACGCAAAGCCCCGAAGGGACAGAATATTTCAGCCCCACATGGAGCGGAGTGGAATGTGGGGTTAAGGCAAATACATATCAATAAAGTTCTGAAAGAACGAGACAAGCTGCAAACGATGGTTTGCAATGCAATATATATTATTCGATCGTCCTTACAGGACTTCCTTATCGGCATCACCATTAACCCCACATTCCGCTACGCTCCATGTGGGGCTGAAATATCCCATCCCTTCGGGATTTCTGCATAGCATCAGATCTTAATAGATGCCATTCATAATGGCATAGACGGTCAGCCCGGATACAGTCTTAATCCCTAACTTGGATGTGATATTCTTCCGGTGTGTCAGCACTGTATTCAGGCTGATATTCAGCTTGTCGGCTATCTCCTTGTTTGTAATACCCGTGACGATAAGGCGGAGGACATCCGTTTCACGGGCGGAAAGTCCCTTGCTGTCCTCCCCTGCCGTACTGTTGGCATTTTCCCCTGCAAAGAGTTGTTGAAGCTGTTCAAGGATTGTTTCCTGCGGGCTGCATATATACAAGTGGTTGACGCCTGCCGAATTGCCGTCTGCGGGCAGATTGTGCTGTACCAATACCACCGTTTTATTCCGGCGGGAAAGGAAATAGTCGGTGTTTAGGGCGAAGGTGTCGGAAGTGATGAAATAGTAATCAAAGGTGTCATTGTTGTCGGCAGGGAAGGTTTCAAAGGCGGGGAAGCAGGTTATCTCTGCCGGATGGAAGCAGACGGACAGCAGGTAATGGAGACCGGTGCGTTGCAGCGTATCAGACAGGATGATTGCTATGCGCCTTTTCATTTCCGCAGCTTTTCCATGGCGGCAACCATAGGGGTTAGTATCCTGTAACGGATGCGGTTGTGCTGTTTGATGTCTTTTTCCAAGCTGCTGATGGCAAAGATAACGGCGTAGCAGAGGTTCTCGTTGTATTCGCCGGACAGGTGTTTGATCATGATGCTTTTGAGGTCAAACAGGAGGGCTTCGATAGTGTCTTCCTCGTGTGCTTCGCTTCCGAGGTGAAGCTCTTCGCCGGAGGCAGGGCAGGCGGTCAGTTGTTCGCTGAGGGAGAGGCAGTAGGGAAACCATACCTTGCCGTCGGCTTCAATGCGAGCGGTCAGCTCTTCCTTGAAAGTAGAGAAGAACTTGCCAATCAGTGCAAGCGTGTGATTGTCCGGCGTACTCATGGAGATGAACGAGTTGAGATGCCGTTCGATGTTAGGCAGTTGGAAGCGCAGGTAGTATTGGTTGGTCTTGGTCAGGTAGTCGATAATCTGGGAGGTGTGGAAGGTTTGCAGCTTCCTTTCGGGGAAATACTCGTCGTTCAGGAAAGTATTGATGACGGTCAGCACGAAGTCTGTATCCAACTGATGTTCGGCGCATACAGCTTTTACCGACTTGTCGCCCAGCCCCAAACGGATGCCGAAGCGGTTTATAACAGGAATGAGTGAGGGATGTTCTTCCACCACCTCACTCATTTGCGTATTAGCATTAATCATATCAGCATATCAGGCTTCTTCCCACTGTTTGCGTAAGAGTTCGATAGCGGCGGGGACAACCACATTGCGCTCCCCTTGGCATCCGCACTCGAAACTGACGTATTTATCATATCCCAAGATTTTCAAGGCTTTGAAGCCGGCAACATAATTGTCCGCTTCACCATCCTCGCCCGGCATACTGCGCCGCTTGCGGCTGGCGATGTGCACGTGTTGCAGGTATTCCCCTGCCGACAAGAAAGCTCCCATATCGCAGGACTCTTCCCAAGTCATGTGCCAGAAGTCACCCATACAGCGAACACCCGGATGGTTGATGTCGCGGCAGATAGAAGCGGCATCAGACACTTGACGGAGGTAGAAGGCTTCTTTCCGGTTCAGCGGTTCAAAGATGGCAGTCGTACCATGTTCCTGAGCGAAGTTACCCATTTCGGTGAACTGTTCGCACAAGAAATCACGTGTCTCCTGCGTATGAGGCAGTGCAGGCACTTGCCCATTGAAGCCGGGCACAATGATAACCCCCGTTGATTCCAACTCGCCGGCAGCGGCAAGGATTTCTTTCATCGTATCCATACATTGCTGACGAACAGCAGGATCGGTAGAAAGGATAAAGCCTTGAAAGCCGGCACAGATGGCACTCACCTTGATGTTACGCCCGCTAAGTGCCTGCTTGATTTCTTCTACACGTCCGGCAAGCCCACCACCGCCCGGTTCAAAGCCGACGACACCCAGCTTTTCCATGTAATCGAACTTCTCGTTCAGGCTCTCACTGGGGGCAATGCCTTCTTGGAAGGATATTTTCAGTTCCGCCTTGTTATCGTAAGGCACTCCCGTATTGCCGCAACAAGCCGACTGTTCAGCCGGCTTTTGTGCGCAAGCCGACAAGGCTGTGCCCCCAAGGGAGGCAACAGCCGCGCCGGCTACGGATGTTTTCAGAAAGTTTCTTCTGTTGATGGTCATCTTTCCGAAGGTTTATTTCTTTTGTTCGCGAGGTCTTCCCGGTACGGGGGGCGTGAAACTTGTCATGTCCATCTTGCCAAGGTTCAAGTCTGCCGGCAGATAATCCAAAGCGGATGCCGTCATGGCTTCCCAAGTCGTTTCAGCTCCGGTATAGGCGGATTCGCGCCCCATAATGGCAGCCATACAGGCAATGGCGGTTTCGGATGCCTGTTCAATCGGATTGCCGCTGCGGATGTGGTTGATCCAGTTCACGTGTTCCAATACGTATGGATTTACCTGTTTGAAGTTTGCTTTTTCAGCTTCCCCGTCGTACTTCCAAATGATGTTACCTGCCAAGTCTTTAATTTCCATTGTGGCACTGTTCCAAGAGCCTTTCGTACCCTGAATAAACTCACTTACGTTGTTGGCGGTTCCGTCAATCTGGCGACACATACTGTGCAGGTGGATACCGTTTTCCATCGTGAAGTCAACACTGAAGTTATCGTACTGGTCACCCGTAATGCGGCGATGGCGTGAACCGAAACCGACAGCCTTTACAGGCTTCAAACCGCTGATCCATGTAAATACGTCGATGTTGTGCACATGCTGTTCCACGATATGGTCACCGGACAGCCATTTCCAATTCACCCAGTCCCGGATCATCCATTCGCAATCGCTCCAGCCCGGTTTGCGTTCGTTAAACCAAAGCATGTTCTGATTCCAATAAACGGTACCGCCGGTAATTTCGCCGATTGCACCATTCATAATTTGCTTGTAGGACTCTACATAGCTGCGTTGATGATGACGCTGCGTACCTGTTACCACAGACAAGTTCTTGGCGGCAGCCTGCTTGGCTGTTGCCATGATGGTACGGTAGCCTACCGGATCCACACAGATCGGCTTTTCCAAGAAAGCGTGTTTGCCCTGTTCTACGGCATATTGGAAATGTATCGGGCGGAAGTTGGGAGGTGTGGCAACGATCACCACATCCACGCCGCTGTCAATCACCTGCTTGTAAGCATCCAAGCCCACAAAACGCTTGTCGGCGGGAATATCAATTCCGTTTTTCTCTTTCAATTCGCCTGCCAATGATTCCACCCTATCGGCAAAGGTGTCACCCAATGCCACGATGGTTACCCCATTCCCTGCATTCAGGAAATCGAACGCCGCACCTGAACCGCGCCCGCCACAACCGATAACGCCTGCTTTCAACTCTTGTCCGTCCGCTGCGAAATCAACCAAGTTGGGGACATAGTACTCTCCGGGTTGCTTCAAAGGCTGGACAGCCGGAGCCGTTTCCCCACCTCCGCAAGAGGTTAATACTGTTGCTGCACCGCCTGTGCCGATAGCACCCAGCGCACCGACCATGGCCGAGTTCTTCAGGAATGACCTTCTACTGATACTGTTTTCTTTCTTCATGGTATGATAATTTATAATGTTATGTAATATACTGTTTTTACAATATTGAGTTTGCAATCCAATAAGGATTACTCACCAACCCACTTTTGCCCGGCATCTGTCTTCAGAAAAATGATAAAAGCCAATGATAGAACAAGATAAATTGCGAAAAGCATTGTTAAAGCATTCATATCGGTATTTATTTTTTGATTAATAATTTGGCAATATAAACAAAAGCAACAGATAATGCTACTCCAAACAAGAACATATAGAAAGCACCAGTGCCCAATTCGCCATTTTGAAAAATAACAATCAGACCACCCAACACCAAAGCCGCAAAAGCCAGCTTTGATAAATCTATGAAATACTTACCAAGTATGTCTTTAAAAGTTTCTTTAGCCATAGTTATTATCTGCTAAGTTGCTACCGACTGATTGTCGAATCCGGTTCGCATACCACACGGAAACCGATACCTCGAATGTCCGAATACCACCAAATGCTTTTCGGTTGCTGCGGATCAGTCTTCAACCATGCTTCGTGTTTGGAATAATCACGGGCTGAGGCGCGTAAATCGGCAGCGTCAGAGGTATAGTTTCCCCCGCGTACTACCCATTCTTCCCCTTCCGTTACTAACGGATCGGTTACCGAATTACCGGCTTTGCCGTAAGCCTTCGGATCGTATTTGTCGGCGCAATATTCCATGACATTGCCCAGCATGTTTTTCAGTCCGAATGGGTTGGCTTTTACCAAATCAGGTTCTTGTGTGCGGTTCTTGCTGTTGTTGCCGTATATAATGTGGTCGCTGATGACCTCTGTTTTGGCATCGAAGAATTTACGCATGAAACCTGTGTTGGAAAAGTCCTTGGGGCTACCGGGGAAGAAATACGACGTTTCCGTTCCTCCGCGTGCGGCATATTCCCACTCTGCCTCCGTCGGCAGGCGGTATTTCTTGCCTGTCTGCTTGGAAAGCCACTGACAAAAGGTTTCGGCGGCGTAGTGTGTCATGGTGATGGCGGGACGGTTACCGCCACCCCAACCCTGGTCGGGCAGTCCGAACGGTGGAGTAGGACCTGATACGGCATCAGCGTCCGGATTGCTGTTGTTGGCATAGACCGCTTCGGGAGGGGTGCGCCCTTCGCTCATAGTATGGGCGTAGAAAGACCAGAACTGACTCCATGTAACCTCTGTCTCAGCCATGAAGAACGGGCTTAGCGTCACCTTGTGTTGCGGGGATTCGTCCGCCTTGCGGAAAGGCTCCTTTTCGCCGCTTCCCATTTGGAAGGTACCGCCCGGAACGGCTATCATCGTAAAGGAAACATCCGTGCCCGGTATCTGTTCGGTGAAATTGGCAAAACTTGTCACCTTGGCGGCTTCTTGGAAGTAACTGCTCGGATCAACGGCACCGGTTGCAGCGTTGGCTCCCGGAATGCCGGCTAACTTACTGTGTTTGTAATTGGGATTGTGATGCCCTGCGTCAAGGTGGCAACTGATACATTGCAGGTCAAGTTTCTTTTCGTTCTCTTCATAATAAAGGTGGGCGGTAATGCCGTCGGGATCAATGCCCTGCGGGAAGAGATTTTTATGGCATTCCGTGCAGGACTCGTTGGGAATATACCTGACAGCATGTTCTAATTCAGATTTCATTCCCCAGTCAAAGTCCGCACTGTCCTTTGTAAAATAGCCCCAGACATCTTTCATGCCCAATTTTGCTTTGGCATTGTAATAATCCCATGTATGGTTTTTCGGAGGAAGGTGGCAATCCACACAATGTACAGTCACACCGCTACCGTTATTCACATGCGCAGACAGTTTCCAGCTTGATTCAACATGCGGATGAACATGGCACATCATGCACGACTCATCCGTTGAAGTATAAACGCATCCGAGATAGGCTACTATGAAAACGCCTGCTCCC
The DNA here is from genome assembly GCA_001657575.1 of Bacteroidales bacterium Barb4. Taxonomy (GTDB): domain Bacteria; phylum Bacteroidota; class Bacteroidia; order Bacteroidales; family Tannerellaceae; genus Barb7. The sequence goes on along the minus strand of LBCX01000066.1, from coordinate 2,931 downwards.
GCCATTAATCCAAGAGCGAAAACGAATGTTTTCCCCCTGAAAAAGCCCTTCTTTCTACTTCCTGAATACCGGCTTGTAAACCTGTCGTCCGCCATTTGTTTTTCAATCACCTCTAAATAGATTTAAAATCGGCACTAAAAGTAGTGGTTTCTTTCATGCGGAAACATTATACCGCATATTTTTTGCCAATATTCACATTATGCTATGGATATGCAATTCCTCAAACATCGTCTGATAAACCGCCGCCTTTTCTTCCAACGGTTTGGGGTAGGCACGGGAAGAGGAAGGCATACGGAAGAGCTTGAAAGAGCGGTCGGACAGCTCAAATGCAGTGAAAGCCCCCACTGCTGGCTCTTTCGCTTGCGGCAGGGCGGAAAGAAGCGTGTCCATTGCCTTTTGCCCCGTAACGGCAATAGCCTGACAAAGGGGTATCTGCTGCATAATCGCAACAGGGTCGAAAGGCTTCACCACTTCCAGAAACTTATCGGAGGCATTACCCTTGTGCCGGATAATCTCTGCCGCCGTATCTCCCAAGCCAATGCCCTTTTCCCTGCAAAAGGCAACAGTTTTCTCCTTATTAAAAGCCTTCTTGTCTGCCAAGAAATAGTCTCGGTTGCCATAGAAAATAAGACCGAGAATCCTCCACATATCATTTGTGATATTCGGATAGTAGAAATCCATCGACCAGCGTGGTTTGGGTGGCGGGAAACTGCCCATCATCAGGAGCTTCGTCTGTTCCGGAAGAAAGAAACCGAGGGGATGCTGTTCAACCTGCCCGTCCATGTTAATCCCGCTTGTTCTTCTTGGCTTCCCGCTTGCTGTCCTCTCCGGCTAAAAGTACCACCGTATAGACAAAGTCCGTAATCCACTGTTCGGAATAGCCCAGCGTTTCGGCATATTTGCGGATGTTCCAAGCCGCTTTCTGTGAGCTGACCTCTTTCCATTCCGACTTGGTCAGGATTTCATGAACAGTCTTTGTGGTCTGTGAGTATAAAAGTTTCTTCACCAGCATGGAGAAGCGGAACTTCCACTGCATCAGCGTGTCCAAAAGCCCGAATAAGTCGGTGCAAAAGCCTTGGAATTGGAAAAAGTAAGGCTGTATGTGCATCTGCGTCTTGCAAACCCTTTTCACGGAAGCATCTATTTCCTTGAAAAACGATTCGCCCAAGCCGTATTCCTGCATCAGCAGTTTGCGCACACGTGACTTTTCGGCAAGCCCCGGCTTGTTGTTTTGCGTGGGAATCTTCAGCATCCGCTTGAACAGTGCCATATCGGGCAGCATATTCACATTGGTAATCCCCAAATTAACAGCCATCACGGATTGGCAATACACGCGAACTAAGGTTTGAAACTCCTCGCCCGACCGTTGGCTGACATCGGCGGCGTCATCGTTGTTCTTCTTCCCGAAGAGTCCGGAGAATGTGGAAAAGATGCTCATTGTTTAGTGGTTTATATCATTACGCTTCCGTGCCCTCCGTGCCTCCGTGGTGAAATTATACTTTCTTAACCACGGAGGCACGGAGGACACAGAGATAAAAAGGGGCATACTATTAATTATTCTCCGGACGTAATTTGCGGACAACGGCACCGGTTCTCCACATTTCGCTTTCGCGCAGGGCTTTGAGTTCCCTGTCCAAGCCTTCGCGGTAGTCGGGCTTGCTGTTGGTGTCGATGGAGCGTTGCGCTTCATTGCCGCAGGCTACTTCCTTATATAACTTCTCAAAGACGGGCTTTGTAGCATCGTGGAAAGGGGTCATCCAATCCAAGGCACCGCGCTGGGCAGTGGTCGAACAGTTGGCATACATCCAGTCCATGCCGTTCTCGGCAAAGAGAGGCATAAGGGACTGTGTCAATTCCTCTACGGTCTCGTTGAAGGCTTCGGAAGGGTCGTGACCGTTTTCGCGCAGCGTTTCGTATTGAGCCAGTAAAAGTCCCTGAATGGCACCCATCAGTGTGCCGCGCTCGCCTGTCAAATCGGAATACACTTCCTTCTTGAACGTTGTTTCAAACAGATAACCGGAGCCTACGCCGATACCCAGAGCCACCGCCCGCTCCCAAGCCCTGCCCGTTGCATCCTGGAAAACGGCATAGCTTGAATTAAGCCCGCGCCCTTGCAGGAACATGCGGCGGAGGCTGGTGCCCGAACCTTTCGGAGCCACAAGGATAACATCAATGTCGGTGGAAGGGATAATGTGAGTGCGCCCTTTGTAGGTGATGCCGAAACCGTGTGAGAAATAGAGAGCTTTGCCCGGTGTAAGATGCTCCTTGATACGCGGCCACACCTCAATCTGTGCGGCGTCCGAAAGAAGATACTGCACGATAGTAGCCCGCTGGCAAGCCTCTTCTATCTCAAAAAGGGTTTCGCCCGGCACCCAACCGTCGGCAACAGCCTTCGCCCACGTCTTGCCACCCTTGCGCTGTCCGACAATCACATTAAAGCCGTTGTCGCGCAGGTTGAGACTCTGCCCCGGTCCCTGCACACCGTAACCGATGACGGCGATCGTCTCATTTTTCAACACTTCCCTCGCCTTTTCCAAGGGAAACTCCGTGCGGGTCACTACACTTTCATCTACCCCGCCAAAATTCATTACTGCCATTGTCCTTATCTTTTATGATTGGTTTATCCAAAAAACGCCGCAAGGTACGAACTATTTCAGAAGTTATGCAAAAAGAACGGCATAACGCCAGGGCAAACGCATCTTAATTTGTTAGGATTTTCAGTAAATAATCATTATTCCACCCTGCATCCGGTCTTTTTCCTTTCACACTCCTCTTTTTCGATTGCTCATGTTTGACGGGATTAAGGGCAATTCGATTCGGTAGGGAAAAATTTTGTGCTGCATATCCCTCTCTTTTCCGGCTCTCATCCTCATTGAATGAAACATCTAATCGCCAGTGCAGATTATTTTCAATACCCCAGTGCGAGCGAAC